>CAYYSC010000216.1:0-5928 GCA_964474065.1 uncultured Rhodospirillales bacterium
CGGCGCGCACAAAGGGTGGCGCTCCACTACCCGGCGCGCAAACCGGCTGAGCTTGGTCGCCAGCGCGTGCTCGGCGGCTAGAACCAGGATCCGGTGATCCGGATCTCTGGTCAAAAGCCAAGCCGCCAACAAGCCCAGCAGAGTCGACTTGCCGGAGTTGCGGAAGGCCAGAAGTAAAAGGCGACGATCGCCACTCTGAAGGCAGGCTTCGAACCATCGTGCAAACCGCCGGTGCAGGGCCGGCGTGGTTTCATTCTGCCATCGTTGCCACAGCAGGACGAATTCAGGAAAACTGACGGTCATTGCTCGAACTCCGTACCGTCGTCCGAAGCCCCGGCGAGTTCCTGCCGCACTTCAAGGAGCAGATCGCCGATGTCCGGCTCGTTTTCTCCGACTGGCGGCCTGGCCTCGCCGACATGGGCCTGGACGAGATCGTAAATCCGGATCAGGGCTTGCAGATGAGCCAGGGCAGCCTTGCGCGCGTTTTCCCACGCCGCGACATCGCGCGGCCCATCGTCCGGACCGGTTTCGGTGTGGGCCAGCCGCCGGTAGGCCGCAAACTGCGCTTCGAGCAGGCGCGGCAGGCGTTCCGCAAAAGCGGGCCACAGATGTGCATCCGGCATCGCGCGCCTACGACAGGCCGGCGGAACCCGCGGCCGGCTGTTGCCGCGGGGCACAGAATTCGGCGAGGTGCCGGCGCACCAGCAGGACTTCGGCAGCCAATGCAGGGAGACGGGAAAGGCTCACCCAAACGGGCTCCTCGCCAAAACCGGCTTCGGCGAACACGGGGGCCACCGCCTGCGCGACTGCATTTTCGAAGGCCGCAGCCGGCCGGGTTAGCCGTTGGCCTGCAGCGGCGGCGGCGTCCATCCCTTCGAGGGCTCGCCACACTGACCCCATCGCGAGCCCCGGATGCGCCTTGCTCAGACCAACGGCGACCAGCCGTGCCCGCAGCACCCGGCTTTCGGGCCCGCAGGAGCGGCCAAGGACTTCATCGGCGATCGGGTTTCCGGACCCCAATAACGCGCAGCCGCCTGCCAGGATGGCCAACGCCAACCCGAGAATGGCAAGGGGAGCGGGCAGGTGAGCGACCGGCGAGCCTTCGTGCACTGCCGCCTCGGATTGAATTGGGTCGCGTTTCCGGTTGGGAACGAGCCAAACCAAGAGGGCGGTCAGCATGATGCCGACGGCCTGCTCCAGCTCTGGCTCGAACGGCACAAGGACTGCGAGCAATTGGACCAAGGCTTGCGAAACCGCTGCGGCGGTGGCCTTGTTGAAGCGGGAGGCGCCCAAAGGTGCTTTTTTGATCATGTTATGTTCCCATTGTCGTCAAACTGGAAATCACATTGCCGATCAGCCCCAGCAAGGTGACGATCAGCAGCCCGAGCACGCCGACAATCCACCGCCAGATCGCGCCGAGGCGGCTGTGGATCTGGTCCGTGTTGCGTTCCATCCTCGCCATGAATTCGCGCAAATTGTGGTGCCGCTCGTCGCAATGGCGTTCGTGCGCGGCGACCCGCCCAAACAGTTCGGCGATGCGCTCGCGCGCTTCCGTGTCGACGAGCGGCGGGACGGAAGCGTCCATCAGGCTACCCTTTCAACCGTGAGCGAACGGCCTGGCGCGTCGCTTTCCAGCGTGTGCCCGCCGCCTTCCGCCATCCATTGCAGGCGGATGGTGTTGACACCTGCCGCGAGCGTCACGGGCACCCGGGCCATACCGACCACGACGCCGCGGTGATCGGTCGGCGGCACGTATTGGACCGTGCCATCAATCTCGGTGCCATTCAGCGTCGCGCGAACCAGGTTGAAATTGTTGCCGGGCGATTGGTTGCGAACATGGAAGTTGAAGCTGACCAATCCCTGCTGCCCGTCCACGCCGCCAACGGAAACCGCGTCGCCGGTATTGACGAACGCCGTTGACGTGGTCGAAATCGTGTCCGTCCGCACGCTTGCCGCAATGTCGGACTTGCCCAGGCCCTGCCGGACAGCGGTCACGAACGCGCCGATCGCGGGTCCATAGATCAGGTAGTGACCAACCGTGGTTGGATGGTTGATGCCATTGCCGCCAGCACTGTCTGGATTCGTTGCCCAATCGCCGGAACCGATCAAATCGTCTTCGTGCAACAACGGCCGCGCATGGCGGGCGGGATAGCCCACCTTCAACGTACAGCCGATTTCTGCGACTGCGGCGGCGCCGAGGTAGGCGCGGAACGCACAAGAACCCTCTGCCAGCGACTCGAAATCGTAACCGTCGATCTTCAGCTGGCCGTTGACCCAGATGCGGTGCCGGGCCCCGTCGCAGCGGATGCGTACATAGTTGTCCGCGCCGACCGACGCTGCCGCGTCGACCGCGGAAATGTTCGGCGTGCCTTTCCAATAGATCCTGAGATTCGGGCCTGACCACTGAAACTCGTACCGGTTGGCGCTGTTAGCCGGATCGATGCGGTAGTTAAAGGCCAGGACGTCGCCACTGTCCGCAGGGCGCCAGGTGATGTCGGCCTGGAAGTCGGCCGCGTGAAGCTTTCGGCGCGGACGGGCGACGCCCGAGAACAGCAAGCGCCCGCCGCTTTCGGACACCTGACCGAGGCCGCCTTCGATAAAGTCCCACCAAGCGGTGTTCCAGCCACGGAAATCCTGCTCCCGGAACCAATGCCGGCGCCCTTCGTCCACTCCGTCGCGCAGGAAATGATACACCCGGTTGGCATCAATCAGGCCAAGGCGCCGGATGACAGCCAAATCCCGGAGAATACGATAGTGCCCGTCGTGCGCTGCCTGGCGGTCGCGATAGGTGGGATCAAGGCGGGTAGGCAGAAAGGTCGTAGCCAGCGCCACCGAGGGGGCTTTTGTCCAGCTATTGGCGTAATCGAGAAAGCCGGTTACCGCCGCATAGAATTCCTGGCCGGACAGGTGGAAGTTGTTCATCCCCAGCGCCCATACCAACAGGTCCGGCGCTTCGTCCTTCACATGATCCCGCCATGCTTTTCCCTCCGTTGAGCCGGCTGCCCAGCTTTCGCGCGGAAACGCAGTCGCCGGAGAGCGGTGGAAGCCGAGATCTTTGTCCGCCGGCTCGCTCGCCAAGGCGAGATAGTTGGCGTCGGCCAAGTGCTGGGCGTGCCGCGAGCCGAGCGAGAGGTTGACCACCGTAAAATCAATGGCCGGAAAGGCCCGTTCCAGCGCCTGCCGGAACAGAGCCGCCCAACTGTTTTCCTCCTCCACATCCGAGACGGCTTCGGCAATGCTGTCGCCAATTACCACAATCTTGGCACTGCCCAAGGCAAATGCGGCGTTCAGGGTCCCGAGATCGGGCTGCGGCCCCGCCAGATCCGGCAGCATGCTCGCCAGCATGCCGATGGAATACCCGAACCCCCGGTCATTGAGCAGCTTCTGGCGGGCGCGCAGTGGAGTCTCCGTGGCGTTCGGATCGACCAGTTCCCCCGCGCCAGAGAGGTAGTAGGGACGCACAGCCGGCAAACTGTCCGCGCTAATGGCATAACTACCCGCCGGGAGCGCATGCGGCTTCGTCAACGCGGTCAACACGGCGCCGTCATCCGAGCCGCCGTCCCCCGTTGCCCCCTGGTCGAGAACGGTGGGAATGGCGGCAAAGCGGTCGGCAAGCGTGCGCGGCGTGACCTGACCGGCTCCGGTCACGAAGCGGTCGCTCGCGTCATCGGGCAGGTTTGCGGTCGGTGGCAGCGCAACGGGCTGGCCTTCTGCATCGAAGGCCAGCACCTTGCCAGCGCGCTCCAGCTTGACCGGTAGGGTCGTCGATGTGTCGCCATCGGTCGGAGACAGCCGAATGCCCCGTTCCATATCCGCCTGTACTTGCTGCAAGGCGGCCGCCTGGTAGTCGAGTTCGTGGTTCAGCGTATCCGCTCGGAAGTCGCCACCCTCCTGAAAGTCGGTAACACGCTGGACCGGCAGCATCCGGCGAAGGGTGATCCTGGCGCCTGCCGGCGGCGGCGTGACGAAATCGATCGATCCGCCATGACTGCTGCCAACCCCCACGACGGTGTAGTTGCCGACCTGCAGCACCTCATCGACGAAAACCTGCAGATTGGCGGCGTCAAACAACGGAAAGCCAAACACAAAGAATGTCTGTTCGCCGTCCGCGGAATATTGAATCCGCGGTGTTTGCGGTTCGATCTTGATGTGTTGGGATTGAGCCATCGGGAATCCCTCCTTTAGGCCAAGCGGGAACCGACGGACGACGCGCCGGACAGTCCGGAACGCAGCAGGTCGAATTGCGCGCGGCGGCGGGCTTCGCCCACGGCCAGCAGATTGCGCTGCTGAACGGTATCGACCCCCAGTTGAATGCTGCGCCGGCGCAGGTCCGCGTCGGTAGCGGCCACTGCTTCTTCCCGCGCGGCTTCCGCCGCGAGTCCTTGCAAAACGGCGCCGCCAGAGCCGCCGATACCACGCGAAGCCAGCAGGGCGCGCGTCCGCGCCTGAGTGCGGCGCAGCGCCGATTGCCGTTCGGCGGTCTCCTCCGCCTGGTCAGCCTGAAGCTTCGCCAGCCGCAAGTCGGCTTCCGCCCGTGCGGCCGTGGAAGATTGAGCTGCCCGCCGTTCGGCATCGCGGGTCTGACTTGCGTTCTCCAGCAAATCCAGCCCCAGCGATGCTCCGGTGAGCACGATCGGAGTGATTGCTCCCATTAGCTTGCTACCTTTATCTGAGTGGTGACGGAGAGGAGCGTGCAGGGCAGCGGCTCGTCCTGATCGACACGCCACGGCGCATCGATGCCGGTCCGGCGCCAGCCCAGCGCCCTGATGGTCTTGTCGCCGGAAAAGCGTGGCGGGGGGCTTCCGAAGCCTCCTTCTCCGCCGAGCTGGCGGAACGGAACGGCGTTGAGGCCATTGCCGAGGTCGCACACCAAGGCGCCGGTCTCGTGCAGCCGAAACGTGGCCTCGATAACCCGATACGCCGTCCCTTGCGCCGGCCCGCGAGGCAATCTTGCGGCGACCGGCAGGGCTTCAATCACGTGGCGGAACGGCAGGCCAACAACCGACTGCAGCGCCGCCACGCCGACCGGGACCTGACCTCCTTCGACCGTTTGCGGCTGACGGAGCGTGCCGTCTGCCACAATGGCCACTTCCTGTCCTTCCAGATGATTGAGGCCAGCGGCGAAGGTCTCCGGTACGAAGGTTGAGGCGGTTACGCCGCTATCGACGCCATAAGCCTCGTCGAAGGCTTCGATGAACAGGCCATGCTGGCGCTCGATGAGCGCGTAGGTCACGTCGCCGACAACAGCGAGGTCTCGGAACACTCCCTCGGTTACCTGCAGAGTCCATGCCGTGACCTGCTCGTTCCGATAGACGGTCAGCGTGGCGAGCCTGCCATCTTCAAGGACTAGGTGCAGCAATCGCCGTTTCGGGTCGAAGTCCTGCGTGACCGGGGCGGAGAAAAAATGTCCGGCCAGCAGCGCCAAGTCTGCAGCCTGATAGGCTTGCTCGATATCGGAGAACAGGAACTCCCGAAGCTCCTTGCCCGTCCGGCCGACGAACAGGGTGGCACCGTCCACGTCCTTCGGCGGCACCGTCCGGCCAACGGGGGAGCCGATGCGCGTCTGCCGCCGCAACTGGACGGAGGTCGGCGTCAGCGGATCGCCAGTAACCATCCATTCCGCACCGGAGGTAAAGACCTGGAGATGGCGGCCCGAGAACAGCGCCCGGATAGCATTGACCTGGTCGGACAGGATCGGGAATTCGATCGCCTCGTCGTCCAGCCCTGTCCCTTGATCGAAATTGAACAAGTCGCCCGACTTGGACATCCACAGGCGGTTCGGAAGGTCGCGGGAACCGCCGATAATCAGCCGGTCCTGGTGAAATGCTACTGTCGCTGGCCAACCGCGGCGGCTGGAAAAGGCCGGCTCGCTCCAATCCTCGGTCGGCTCCGTACCCGGAAGCGCTTGGAGGACATCCGCCGTCACTT
>CAYYSC010000217.1:0-5912 GCA_964474065.1 uncultured Rhodospirillales bacterium
ACCGCAATTCGGCTCGGTCAGCGCAAGGCCGCCACGGACCTCGCCGCTTGCGCATTTGGGCAGCCACCGGCGCTTCTGCTCTTCCGTCCCGAAACGGGTGACAGCGGAAGACATGATCAGGTGCGAGTTGAAGATGCCGGAGAGCGACATCCAGACCGCCGAGACCTTCTCCACGATCTTGGCATACGTCGTGGCCGGCAGGCCGAGCCCGCCGTACTCCTCGGGAATGATCGCACCGAAAAGGCCGAGATCCTTCATTCCCTCGACAATGTCGTGGGGATATTCGTCCGCGTGCTCCAGCCGCATGACGTGCGGGCGGACATCCCGATCCAGGAATTTGTCCAGCGCATCAAGGATTTGGGATTCAGTCTCTGGCGCGATCTGCGGTAGCGGCGCATTCATTCGGAAAGCCTCCTGAGGCCGGGCAAGATGACCGCAACATCGGGCGCAGTGACGCGGCCTGTCAAGCGGCGCACGGTCGCCAGTTGCAATCCGCCTCAGACACCGTTAGAAGACCGCTTCCACGGCCCCATCGTCTAGTGGTTAGGACGCCAGCCTTTCACGTTGGAAACACGGGTTCGAGTCCCGTTGGGGTCACCATTCCTTTGTTCAAATCCGGCGAGCGCCTTCATCGATCCGTGTAGCGGAAGCTGGAGGATTTCGAGTCCTCCAGCGTAATATCTGCGCATCGGTCGAATATCTACGCGCAATCCTTGCGCCGCTTGACCGGGACACCGAGTCCCGCCAGGACACGGGCCAGCAACGGCAATGCCGCCGGGACAGGGATTGGCTCTACGTCCATCGTGCCAAGCCGGAAGTCGTGTTCTCCTAGATTGCTGAACGCAGAATCGTCCGCGCCAAAGCTGATGGAAGTCCCCTGCAGGCCAATCAAATTCAGCGGGTTGTTGGGGCGGACAAATTGAAGTTGGAGAAGCCCGCGACAGCCACGCCGTCGATTTCATCGGGGCACGCCAATGCGGCCAGACCCTGTCATCACTGTCGGACCGATGGGCTGGAGAGCCCGAAAGCCACTTGTTTCTGACCGCCCGTTGCCCGAAAAGAACCTGATGACGGACCGGGCAACCCCGTGCGCACAGTGGCCAAAGCGATTAGCCGCCTGTAACGGGCAGATTCTATCGGGACCTTTCAGCGATGAATGAAGCGCCTTGCGACCTGCGTGGACCCTGGGCCTGGAATGAAGCCCGGACCTTTCTCGAAAACGCAACCGTGCCCATCCGGGTGGCTGCCAACGGTGCTGGCGGCTTCCCGGTCATCGTGCCGCTCTGGTTCCAGTGGGCACAAGACCATTTCTGGCTAGCCGTGAAACCCTCTGCGGCGATCGCGGCTCTGCTGGAGCGGGACCCCAGATGCGCTTTCGACATCTCTGTCGAGGACCCGCCTTACAAGGGGGTGCGGGGTCACGGTAATGCCACCGTGGTTCCAGAAGGGTTTCCGGTGCTCGAAGCTCTTGTCGACCGGTATGTCGGCGAGGCAGCGCCCAATTTCCGCTCCTGGCTATTGAACCGGAGCAAAGACGAATCCGCCATCAAGATCCATCCGATCAAGCTGATCGCCTGGGATTTCAGCGGACGCATGTCCCGTTAACGTCGGCAGGAACGCTACAGCAGGGCCGAAAGCGTAGCGAGCAATTCGTCAGAATTGACCGGCTTTGCGATCCGCGGCGCGTTTCCCAAGGTTTCGGGCGTCTGAATCATATCCGCGTAACCGGTGGCGAACACAAACGGTATGCCGCGCGCCCGCAACATCTCGGCGAGCGGCCAGACAACCTCGCCGTCGAGATTGACATCGAGAACGGCCAGGTCCGGCCTTTCCGCTTTGGCAAGCCGGAGGCCCTGGTCCAGCGAGGGGGCAGGTCCGAGAACGATGCAATCGGCAGCTCTTAAGGCTTCACTCAATTGATCGGCAACCAGATGCTGATCCTCTACGACCAAGACCCGTTTCCCGGCGATATCGCCGCATTGGTGTGGGATTGCAGCGGTATCTCTCCCCCCGGCGGAACTAGGCCAATCCAGCGGACGCTTGGCCCTCATCAGGCGTGCCAGCGGCAATTCGAAGGAGGCCACCAAGCCACTCGGGCGGTAATCGAGATCGGCCTTGCCTTCCAATTCGTAAGACAATGAGCGCTGAATAAGCATGGATCCAAAGCCTTGTTTTTCCGGTGCTGCCATGATCACGGGGCCGCCCGTCTCCCGCCAGACCAGGTGAAGGAGAGAATTTCCCTCATCCCGCCGCAACCGCCATTCGATATCGACCCGCCCGGCGCTGCCTGAAAGCGCCCCGTACTTGGCGGCGTTTGTCGCCAGCTCATGGAACGCCATAGCCAAAGTCTGGGCCGGCTTCGGGCTAACCTGAAGATCAGGACCGCTAATGGATATGCGCTCGCCCAAATCCCCACCCCGGTAGGGCGAGATCGCCTGCGTCACCAAGTGCACCAGGCTCGCGCCGTGCCAACGGTTATCGGCAAGGAGTGTGTGTGCCTGGGCCAGTGCCGCAAGCCGGCCGATGAGCTGTTCCGGAGCATGGCCGCCGCTATTTCGCAGACTTTGGTTGGCGACCGACTGCACGACGGCGAGAACGTTCTTCACCCGGTGATCCAATTCGGCCATCAGCATGCGCTGATGCTCTTCAGCCTGTTTGCGTTCCGTGACATCCTGAATAATCGCGATGCCCTGCCGCACCGCGCCGTTATCAAGGCCGTTATCGAGAATGGGCGCGGCAAAAACCCGAAGCCAGCGCTCCGCCCCGGATTCGTTCGTTGCGAAATCCAGCCCTTCAAGGGCCGTCTCGCCACGAAGCGCGCGGACGCCGGGCCATTGATCGAGCGGCACGTGCTGCCCGGAATCATCCACGACCCGCCACTTCTTTTCGGCATCTGGAGAACGGCAGAGAATAAAGTCGTCCGCAAGCGGGGCAAGAACCGGATTCGTGAAAAGCCATCGTCCCTCCTCGTCGAACAGGCCGATGCCGATCGGCGCATGCTCGAGAATGGTCGAAAGCCGCGCTTCGCTCTCGCGCAGGGCCTTCTGCAGCCGCCCTCGTTCGGTGATATCCAGATTGATGCCTACCACACCCAGCAACCGATGCCCGTCGTCCCGCACCGGCGCTGCGGAAACCATGACCGTGCCCTCACTCCCATCGAAACGGCGGATAGTGAGTTCCACCGGTCCGGCGATTTTCCCGGTGGCCAGCGCCTGGGCCACCGGATATTCCTCTGCTGACAGGGGCCGGCCGGTCGCGGCCTCCCAAGCGGGGTACCCGTCGTATTCCTCCGTGCCAGGCCCTGGAGATTCTTCCGTGCCGGGCACGGCTGGCGCTTCTCCGCGCCAGATGCGCTCCGCTTCGGCGTTCGTGTCTATGATCCGGCCATGCGGGTCCGTGATCCACACGCCCACCGGCAAATGCTGCAAGATCGCTCTAAGCCTGCTTCTTTCCACGGCGAGCCTGCTTCTTTCCACGGCGAGCGACTTGGTAAGGCTACGCTGCAACTCCATGCTCTCGCGCAGGGCCGCTTCGGCGCGGGCGCGCTCCAAGGTTGCCCAGGTGCGCTCCGCCGTTTCTTCCGCCAGGGCGACCTCGCTAGCGGTCCATTGCCTTGGCCGGACCGATTGGACCGTTAACCCTGCAATGAACCGGTCGTCCTTGACAAGCGGGACGACGACCAAAGCTCCCACCTGGAGTCGCGCCAAGATCGATTTGCCGTTGGCGGAAAAGCTTTCGTCACAGGAAACATCGGAACTCGTGGCCGTCCGCCCGGTGAGGTAGCCCCGCATCATCTCCCAGCTGAAGGAGCCAATACGCCGCCGCCCCGCCATCGAGGCCACGCCGTTCGTGTAATCCCGCTGGACAACGTAGTGGCCTTCGCGAACCTCAAAGTAGGCAACACGGTTCGCTCCCAGTTGCTCTCCCAATAACCGTGAGGCAGTGGCCTGGATATCGAGGGGATCGGCGAGCGGCCGCAGGGCATCGCTGAGTTTCAGGAGGAAGGCGTGCCGCGCCTCGCTCTCGCGCAACGCCTTCTCGGTCTGCCCGCGGATGACGGCGGACCAGGTTCGCTCGGCCACGATCCGCGCCAAACTCAGGTCGTGATCCGACCAGCGCCGCGGGCTCCGCTGATAGATGGCGAGAGCGGCAACAAAGCGTCCGCCCTTGATCAACGGTATGGCCAGAACCGCTCCGATTGAGCGGTCACAGAACTTCTCCAGCACTTCAGGTTGCGACGTTGTCGAATCCACGCTGACGTCGCCGATGACGATTTCTTTCCCGGCATGCAGGGATTCGAGGATCGGTCCGCCCAACTCATCCAAACAACACCCAGCCTCACGGACCGGTACTGCTCCATCGTTCCAGCAGGTGGAGACCGTGGCTTTGTCGGGGCCTGGAACAGCGTAAATGACTTCGTTCGCCCCGATCGTGCTGCCCAAAAGGGCGCTGGCCACTTCAATCATCTCGTCGGGTTCGGTAATTTCCCGAAGTTTTTCGGCGAGTTCTACCCGGAAACCCACACCCCGCTGTTGCAAAACGTACTTGGTGATTTCGCTGCAGGGAACCAGAAAGCCCCCAACCGCACCGGCCTCGTCCCGCACTGGCGAGTAAGAAAAGGACCAGTGCGTTTCCTCCGGGTAGCCATAGCGCTCTATCGTAAGTGCGATCTCATCCATGTGGACGGATTCGCCCGCATAGGCTTGCTCCGCCAACGGCCGGAGTTCATCCCAGACCTCCGGCCACATTTCGGCCAGCGGGCGGCCCAGGGCCCAGGCGTGACGGTTGCCCGCGAGTTCCGAATACGCATCGTTATAAAGGACGGTATGCTCCGGCCCCCAAATCAGCATCATGGGTTGGCGGGAGCCCAGCATTAACGCGGTCGCGGTCTTCAGGAAAGACGGCCACTGTTCCGGCGTCCCTAATGGGGTTGCCGTCCAGTCATGCTCTCGGATCACCGCGCCCATCATTCCGCCGCCGACCAGGAAGCTTGATCGCGCCTGCCCTGAAAGGCGTTCGTTTTCGCGCATGATCCGCCCGTCGTTCAAGAGGGCTCTCCTTTGCCGCGCCGCTCGCCCGGCATTCTGCTCGGACGGCCGATCCCAACCGCCGGCAAATTCGGTGCCGGCAACGCAAGGGATGAACGCCGACGTTTAAGCTACACTGGCCACCGCTCGCAATAGAGTCGGTCCGCGCTTATCGTGAGAAGGGGGAATAAGTCAACACACCCAACCACGCGCTCCACGCTATAGCGGGCACTTCTGGCGGCGAGCGGGAGGCAAACGGCCCGAAAACTTCGCTCTCCCAATATCTCGGATGCCGAACCAAGGTTCGCAGAGACTGAAATCATAGCACGATCCCGCGAAAGACCTGCTTTCCTACAAGGAGGACAGCGTGCGACCCCGCAAGTTCTTCGAGAGATCCAGCGATTCGGCCGTAAAAGGACCGGGCCCGCGCGTCACGGCGACCAGGGCACGATCCACGTAGATGCTTTCGATCTGGGGCACAAAGGTCGAAGCAACGACGAGTTCGATTATCAAGTTGGACAGCGCGGGCATATGTCGCCAGGGTGCATCCGGCTTCTGATAGGCCTCCCGGTGCGCCCAGCTCCAGTCCTCGATGACGTAAGTTCCCCCTTCGCGGACCAACGGAAACAGCATGGTAAAAGTGGCCTTGCTAAGCTCATAATGATGCGACGCGTCGTCCACGACCAAATCAATGCCCTCCGGGAAATTTTCCTTGGCCGCCATCAGTGTGCCCGGCTTGTCCTGGTACCGCGCATAGTAAGTTTTGATGTGAGGCCGGTTGGCGGCATACGCTTCGAGCGGTTCGATCGGCTCTTTGCGGGCGTCAAGCCCTACCAGGCATCTTGGCTTGAACAGCTTGTCAAAATAGACAAGAGAGCCGCCTTC
>CAYYSC010000218.1:0-5908 GCA_964474065.1 uncultured Rhodospirillales bacterium
GATCAAGCCGAATGCGGCGATGGCGGCTACGGCGACCACGGCGATCTCGCCGAAGGTGTCGAGCGCGCGGAAATCGACCAGAATGACATTGACGATATTCCGCCCGTAGGCTTCCGGCACGCTGGCCTGCTCGAAGAACGTGGTGATGGACCGGTCGAGCGGGCCTTGCACCGCGGCCAGCAACGTCGCTGCAACCCCCGCGCCGACGGCGACCGAGAGGACTGCGTCGCGCCAACGGGACGGGCGCGGCCCCCGAGCGGTGAGCCGCGGCAGCTTCAGCATCACTACGGCGACGAGTACGACCACGAGCGTTTCAACGAGAAGCTGCGTGATCGCAACATCCGGTGCACCGAACATCATGAAGATCAGGGCGACGCCGACGCCGACGACGCCCAATGCGCAGATCGCCACCATGCGCGAGCGGGTCAGCACGGTCATAATCGTGCCGGCCCCGATCAGGATAGCGACCGCCCCATGCTTGGCCAGGATATCCGGCCAGGCATCTGGCAGGCGTAGGGCACCCGTCGCCGCGAATGTCACCGCCAGCGCTGCCGCGAGCGTGAAAAATACCACGGACAGATAGTCCCGGAGCCGTCCCGTCTGAAGCAGCCGGGTCTGCCAGGCCGCAACGCCCTTCAGGCCGTCCAGGAAGCGGTCCCATGCTTGGTCGGCGGTGAACGGCATGGCCTGCTCCGTGCGGATCAGGGCGCGCCGGAGTTTCCGGGCAACGACGAAGATCAGGATGCCGAGCCCGAAAGTCACGAGGCTCAACATGAGTGGAACGTTGACGCCATGCCAAAGTGCAAGCTTCACGGTCTCCGGACGCCCCAGAATGGCGGTTACGCCGGGCTGCACGATCGTTTTGCCGATCAGGTCGGGGGCAATGCCGAAGGTCAGGCCGAGCCCGGCCATTAACAGCGGCCCGATCCACATGCTGACCGGGGCTTCGTGCGGTGTTTTCGGCGTTGGCAACTGGCGGCCATAGAAGGGCCGCAGCGCGACGACGCCGGCAACAGCCACGATAAACGCATTGGCCAGCACGGTTGCGCCGGCCACGAGCATGGGCTCGGAGGCGATGGCGAGAGCGCCCTCATACTTCAATTCTTTTCCGATGAAGCCGAGGAAAGGCGGGAAACCAGCCATGGAGAGGCCTGCTGCCGCGGCGGCAAGCGCAGTGATCGGCATGGCTCGCGCCAAGCCACGCAGCCGCGACTCCTCCCGGGTGCCGGTCTCATGGTCGATGATGCCGACGACCAGGAACAGCGAGGCCTTGTAAAGCGAATGCACGATGAGAAAGGTCATCGCAGCCGCCACCGCGATCGTCGCCTCCGCGCCCAGGAACATGGTCAGCGTGCCGAGCGCCATGACGGTCGTATAGGCGAGCGACAGTTTCAGGTCAGTCTGGCGAAGCGCCAGCACTGCGGACGTCACTGCCGTGATGGCGCCGAAGATCGTCAGCGTCCAGATCCAGGCGTCCGTTCCACTCAATGCCGGATGCATCCGCGCCAGCAGGTAGATACCCGCCTTCACCATGGTGGCCGAGTGGAGGTAAGCGCTGACCGGCGTCGGCGCCGCCATGGCGTTCGGCAGCCAGAAATGAAACGGAAACTGGGCGGACTTGGTGAAGGCCCCGATCAGTACGAGAATCAGGATTGGCAGGTAGAGCGTGTGCTCCCGCAGTACATCGCCCTGGGCGACAATCTCCGAAAATTCGAGCGTTCCGGCTACCTGGCCCATAAGGATCAGGCCGGCAAGGAGCGCCAGCCCTCCCGCGCCGGTGATCAGCAGGGCTTGCTGGGCGGACCGTCGCGCCTTCGCCGAAGCGTGGTCGAACCCGATCAGCAGATAGGAGGCGACGGTGGTCAACTCCCAGAACACGAACAAGGTGATCAGGTTATCGGCCAGTACCAGTCCCAACATGGCCAGCATGAATGTAGCCAGATAAAAATAGAACCGGCCGATATGGGAATGTCCGGCGAGATAGCTGCCGGAAAAGAGCGCCACGATGGCGCCGATGCCGCTAATCAGCAGGGCAAAGGTCAAGCTTAACCCGTCAACGAGGAAGGATAGGTTGATACCCAGACTCGGCACCCAGGCCATGGACACGCGCAAGACCCCGCCGTCCGTGACGACCGGCAGCATGGAAGCAAACCATGCCGTGAGCAGGGCAGGGGGCAACGCAGCCGCCCAGCCGAGCCAAGCTTTACCCTCTGCATGGGCGTGATGAGTTGAAACCGGCTCGGTTTCGCCCACAATTCTTGCACCCTCGTTCACGGCTCTCTCTCAACAAATATCGTCATTGACGGGTGTTCGCCTTTTCTGCTGGGGCGAAAGCGGTAAAGCTTGCTTGTAGATGCGCGGATTCGGTTTCAGACGAAGTCGGCTACGCGTGCGCGATCCGCCAGTGAAAAAGTCCCGGGGGCGGCGAAGGGAGACCGTTGCCGGGTCGAGTATGCTGGTTGCTAGGAGATTATCGGCGTCGAGGGTTTCTCTGACTGCAGCACGGCGCTGGCGGCGCTTTGTCTCCAAGCATGCATTTGTTCCTTCAGCGCTAGCTTTTGCCGTTCCGGTGCTTGAAGCCGGACACTGTCCGGAACAAGGCAGGCATATTCCTCTCTGATCTGGCAGTCGATTTGCTCGCGGTGGCGCGCGAGACGTGACAGATCGAGCCTGATTCCCATCGACAGCTTTTCCTGTTTCCTTGAACCTTTAGCCGCGGCCTTAAGCAGCCGAGTGTATATTCTTATTGGATCCTGGATGCTCTGGGATCGACAGGGCCGAAAGCCGTTCGGAAAGCGACGACCCGCAGCTTTCGGGTGTTCCCCGCACCTCCGCCAGGGCTTTGGCGATATTCGGATCCAACTCCAGGCGGTCTCCCTGAATCAGGTCTGCCTGGAGCCGCGCTGCCTCCGTTTCCGCCCGGACCTTCGCGGTCTCGCGGTTCATGGCGTCGAGGGCAACACTCAACGAGCCGATGGCGCCGGTCACACCTGCGGCGGTGAGGGATTTTTCTTCCTGTTGCGCCGTACGCTGCTGCTGTAGGCGCGCCATTTCCATCTCCCGCTGAGCTGACGTAAGCGCCAATCGTGCCCCGCGGATCTTCTGGCCCATCTCCTCGAAGGCGTTACGCAGTTCGGTACGCCATTCCTCCACCTGCCGGTCTTCCTGTTCTTCACGCTGGATCTCCGGCTTCATGCGTTCGAGCTTATCAACCGTCTTCGATAAGCTCATTTCCATTTCGGTCCTCGTGGCCGAATCGGTTTCGGTCGTGAGCTTTGCCTCGAGCAGCTTGGCGGCGGCCAGCAGCTGATTGTAATTGGCCCGGAGTTCCTCGGTTTCCCGGTGTTCACGACGGACCTCGGCCTCGGCTTCCGCCAGACGGCGGGCAAGCTTGGAATGCTCGGCCTGCATTACCGCAAGCTGCGCTTTACTGGCTGTAGCCGGATCGAACGTCGCGACGGCCGCCGCAAAATCATCCAAGACGTCGTGCGCCTTGCTCAGCCCGTACTGTTTCAGGAATCGCCAGACCATTGTTGCCTCCGGGGTATGGCCCGAACGGGCCTTGATGATCATCGTCAGATATGGCTGCGTGAATTGTGGGCTTCCAATCCGATATTCGATCAGGTTTGATAGAAATTCCCTATTAGACGCCAGCCACAAAGAAGATTGAACCAATCCCTTATCCGCCGTTCAATGTCACAGTCGTTTCGAAGCCTGGCGGCTTCACCGCGATGACCGAACAGGACACTTGGTTCAGAATGGCTTCCGCGGTGTTGCCGATAATCAGGCCGCGGACGCCGGTGCGCCCGAGCGTGCCCATCACAATCAGGTCCACCGCATGCTCCCGCGCAAACTCGGGTATTGCCTCGCGCGGCGCCCCCTTGATGTGGTGAGGTGCATAATTGGCCGCCGGGAAGGAATAGCCGTTGGTCAGGCGGCGAAAACGGCTTTCGCTTTCCGCCTGCGCCTCTTGGATCAGCTCTTCCAGGCGTTCCTTCGGAATACGGGCGAACGCGCTGTTGCGGAAAGCGGTTTCATTTTCCAGCCGCCAGGCGTTCACGACGCTCAACTCACCCCCGTCCATGTTGGAGAGGGAGGACGAAAGGTCGAGGATGAGGGTGTTTAAGGTTGTGTATTGCTGGTCATCCGGGCCGGGATCGACCGCCGCCATGATTCGCTCATACTTCTCCTTTTCGTGGCCCTTCATGATCCAGACCGGGCACGGGCATTTCCGCATCCGGTGAAGGTCGGTGCTGCTGAAGAACAGGGATTTGGTCTCCAGTTCGCCGGCAGCGCTCTTGATGACCATGTCGTAATCATGGCGGAGCACCATGCGGATGAGCTCGACGAACGGGATGCCTTGGTTGACCGCGATTTGCGCCGGTACGCCAGCTGACCGAATTGTTTCGCTGTATTCGGTTAGGCGGTTTTCATGAAATCCCAGCAGGTCGGCTTCCACGTCCCCGGATTTCATGCTCTGGAAGCGCTCGAACAGCTGCGAGATCTCTCCGGGGGGCGAGTCCAGGACATAGGCAAGGGTGACTTCCGCATCGTTTCCCTTCGCCGGCCAGATGGCCCGACGCAACAACGTTTCGTCGATTTGCTCGTCATCGCAGGCGACGAGGATATTCTTGAACCTTTTCATCGTCTGCCCTGCCGCTTCCCTTGTTTTCGGAAGGTAAACCAGGAGTTCCTAGTCCCTGACCGCCTCTGGAAGCAAAATGGACGGGGAAAACTGATTGATCTAATCGATTTTCAAACCTATTTCGATAGAGATTACCTTTCAATTCTGTCGAGATGCCGACGATGCCGACGCTCCAGCAATTCCGCTACCTGGTCGCCATCGCGGAGACCCTGCATTTCCGGCGCGCGGCTGAACTGACTCATGTCACACAGCCGACCCTGAGCGGCCAGTTGCGTGAGTTGGAGGAGCGGCTGGGCGCGCAGTTGGTGGAACGCAGCCGTTCCAAGGTCATCCTGACCCCTGTCGGCCAGGAGGTCGCGGCGCGAGCTCAGCTCATCCTGCGGGACGTTCAGGACATCATGGAGGTGGCCAAGGGCGGGTACAGCCTGTTCAGCGGCACCATTCGGGTTGGCGTGCCGCAGTCGCTCGGCCCTTATCTGCTGCCGCACTTCCTGCCAGAACTTCACCGCAGCTATCCGGATTTAAAGCTCTATCTGCGAGAGGGGATGCCGCACGCCCTCTTGAACTGGCTGGATGACGGCCATTTGGATCTGTTGTTCTTCCCCCTTCCGGTGACGGGTGCGGATTTCCGCAATGTCCGTCTGTTCCGAGAACCCCTTTGGATCGTGGCCGCACCCGAACACCCGCTCGCAGAACGGGAGATCGTCGAGCGGACGGATCTGGAGCACGAAACCGTGCTGTCGCTGGAGCGCGGGCATCGTCTGCACGATCAGGTCCGCAACCTCTGCGACGAATTCGGCGCGCATCTGGCGATGGACTACGAGGGCACCAGCCTCGACACGTTGCGCCAGATGGTGGCGATGGGCATGGGCATCACGTTCGCCCCGGCCTTGTACGTCCGCTCGGAAGTGATGCGGGACAACCAAGTGGTGGCGCGCCAACTGCGGCGGCCGCAGCCTTCCCGGATGATCGGCATGGTCTGGCGCCGCCATTCTTCCCGCCAGGACGAGTTCTTGACCCTCGCCGCCCTGATCCGGGGCGTCCTGCGGGAGACCGTGCCGGAAATCGAGGTGATCGAGTGAGTTTGGCAGGCCCCGGGGGCAGTGGTTTTTCAGGCGGCTGTCCGGCCCTTGGGGCCTGGACCGAGGAGAAAGGATCGCGGTAACGCACGCCGGGCGCTAAGGTTATGCTTCGCGAGGGAGGAAGCAGGGCATGAACGGCGAGCGGAGCGGTTGGACCTGGGTGCAGACTGCGGCGCTGGGG
>CAYYSC010000219.1:0-5904 GCA_964474065.1 uncultured Rhodospirillales bacterium
CCACGTCACCCGGAACGAGATGACCCGGTCTGGCTCGGTCAGCCGTTGCAGCAGACGAGCCTCGGCGTAGACGGGATTGGCATTGATGAAGGGAACCAGCGTCTCGGCGATTTCATGAACGGCACACTGAAATTCCGGTTGGTGCGGATTGCGTTCCACCAACCAATCCATGAAATTGTCGAGTTCAATTTTTGTCGGCATGAGTAATCTCCTGGCCAAAGCTGGGAACAGCGCAGTCCTTTTCCATGATATTATTGGAAGAGCTCCCGATCCCTCCAATGGATAACCGGAGCGCACAGGGAGAGATCGGAGACTGAAACCCCACTGACTTTGGCCCTATCGCGTACGCAAAAAGCCGCTACGGCTTGGCGATACGAATGGATGACCGCTTGGGGGCGGGCGCCTGCATGGGCAATCGCGGCCAACGGCGAGAAATTTCCGCCCGTGCTTGACCACGATCAATGCAGTCCGCGTGCGAGCGCGCTTTCACGTCGTATCACGAACCAACGGAGGATTCATCGATGTCAAAAATCCGGGCTATTGTTATTGCGATTCTCGCAGCCTTCGCGTTGACCGGCGCGCCCGCTTCCGCGTCCGACGACACCAAGACTGGCGGTCTCTTTATCAATCTGACGAGCGACGACACCTGGACCGCGGCGAAAGCCATCTTCTTCGCCCATCAACGAGCATTGAAAAACGGCAAAGAACCGGTTGCGATCTGGCTCAACGTGCGCGCCGTGTATCTGGCCGATAAGAAACGGCCTTCCCACGTGCATGGCTTGATGCGTGAGGAGGGTCAGTCGATCCAGGACATGTTGCGCGCCTTCATGGAGGACGGCGGCCAGGTCGTCATGTGCGCCGCGTGCTCCCAGGCTGCCGGCCTGACCGAAGCCGACTATATCGACGGCGTACAGATGGGGAACTGGAAACTGGTCGAAGGCCTGCTGTTCGATCCCAACGTCAAGACCCTAACTTGGTAGCCTGCGCGGCTGAGGAGAGCCGGCCCTGGCAGCCGGCTCTCCCGTTCACCCAACAGGCTGCTTCGCACGCTTCCGCCGATCGGGTAGAGTCGTTGACGGACAACTTTGAGAGGTTCTGCTCATGGCGGTGAAACGGATCCACCACGTGGCCTACCGCTACCGCGACTCGAAAGAAACGGTCGATTGGTACGGCAAGTATCTCGGCATGGACTTCGTCCTGGCAATTGCTGAGAACCAAGTACCTTCGACCAAAGAACCCGACCCGTACATGCACGTATTCCTGGACGCCGGGAACGGCAATGTTTTGGCATTCTTTGAATTGCCGACCAAGCCGGCAATGGGAAGGGACAAAAACACGCCGTCCTGGGTCCAGCACATTGCCTTCGAGCTGGAGAGTCTGGACGACTTGAAAGCGGCCAAGGCGCGACTGGAAACGGACGGGATTGAGGTTGTCGGCATCACCGACCATACGCTTTTTCAGTCCATCTACTTTTTCGACCCGAATGGCCACCGGCTCGAATTGTCCGTCAACACCGGCACGCCGGAGATGAACCAAAAGCTGGATCAGGTAAAATGGGCCATGCTGGACGAGTGGGCCGCAACCAAACGCGCTCCGCAGCACGCCCGATGGACGCATGATGGCTCGATGAAAGGGTGAGAGGGCGATGCGAACCTGGATCGAAAGCGCGAATGCGGCGGATTGTGATTTCCCCCTCCAGAACCTGCCTTTCGGCGTCTTTTCGCATGGTGGAGACGCACCGCGCTGCTGCTCCGCCATCGGCGATCGGATCATCGACCTTGCGGCGCTGGAAGAAGCCGGCGTGCTGGATGCCGGCGCGCCGGTTTTCGGCCAATCCGCGCTCAATGCATTCATGGCGCTTGGTCCCGCTGCCTGGACCAGCGTGCGGGCACGGCTTACCGCCCTGTTCCGCCGGGGCGGCGATCCTGCCATCCGGGAAAGCCTCGCGCTTAAAAGCAAGGCGCTCGTGCCAATGACGGAAGCCCGAATGCACCTGCCGTTTCAAGTTGCGGATTACACAGATTTTTATTCCTCGAAACAGCATGCGTATAACGTGGGCGTCATGTTTCGCGGGCCGGAGAATGCACTCCCGCCAAACTGGCTGCACTTGCCCGTCGGCTATAATGGCCGCGCGTCTTCGGTCGTCGTCAGCGGTACGGAATTCCGCCGCCCGCTCGGCCAGTTAAAGGGGCCCGACGAGGGCATGCCCCGTTTCGGACCGTCAGAGCGTTTTGATTTCGAGGTGGAGGTGGGCGCGGTGGTCGGCACGCCGAGCAAGTTCGGGGAAGTGCTCAGTGTTAGCGAGGCCGATGCCATGATTTTCGGCTACGTGCTGCTGAACGACTGGTCCGCACGTGACATTCAGGCCTGGGAATATATGCCCCTCGGCCCGTTCCAGGGCAAGGCGACCGCGACCACAATCAGCCCATGGGTGGTGACCAAGGCTGCGCTGGAGCCGTTCCGGACCCCGGCCCCTGCGCGGGAAAAGGCGCTCCTGCCCTACTTGAACGATGCCGGTTCCCGGCACTATGACATCAATCTGGAAGCGCGCCTGAAACCGGAAAACGCGGCGGAGGCGACGGTGCTTTCCAGCACCAATACGCAGTACCTCTATTTCTCCGCCGCCCAGCAACTTGCCCATCACACTTCCAGCGGCTGTCCCATGCGCACGGGCGACCTGCTCGGTTCCGGAACGATCAGCGGCCCGGAGAAGAGCGAGTGGGGCTCCCTTGTCGAACTGAGCTGGGGCGGCAAGGAACCGGTGCGCCTGGCAAGCGGGGGAGATCGCTGTTTTCTGGAAGATGGCGATACACTCACCCTGCTTGGCTGGTGCGAGGGCGATGGCTACCGCATCGGCTTCGGGGAGTGCGCCGGAAAGGTTCTGCCGGCTCTTCCCATCCGATAGGCGTTTCTGCCCTCTCGACGGACAAACAGCAGGTGCTTAGATCGCCCCTTGAAATCCTCAAGTACCAGGAGCCTTCGCCATGAGTTCCGAAATTGCGAAATTCGGCCTCGGCCAGCCGGTCGCCCGCTTTGAGGACGCGACGCTCACCACCGGGAAAGGTCAATACACGGACGATGTGAAAGTGCCGATCCCGGCCTATGGCATGGTGCTGCGTTCTCCCGTGGCCTTTGCCGCCATCGATTCCCTGGATACCAGCGCCGCCAAGGAGATGCCCGGCGTCCTCGCAGTGCTCACCGACGAGAACATGACCGCGGCCGGCGTTGGGGACATCCCCTGCTTTGTCCCCCTCAAAAACAAGGACGGCAGCGATCGCTATAATACGCCCCGACCCGTGCTGGCCCGCGGGCATGTGCGCTACGTGGGTGAGCCGGTCGCCTTTGTCGTCGCCGAGACTTTTGAACAGGCTCAGGATGCGGCGGAAGCGATCGAGGTTGACTACCGTATGCTGCCCGCCGTCACCGATGGGAAGGACGCGACGCAGCTCGATACCCGGGTCCACGACCACATTCCCGATAACGTCGTCTTCGACTGGCAGAATGGCGACCCGGACGCCACGGACAAGGCATTCGAGGGTGCCCACCACGTCACGCGGCTCGAGGTGATCAACAATCGCGTCGCCGCGGTTTCCATGGAGCCGCGCAACGCCATCGCCGAATGGGACGCCTCGGCGGGGAGGGTTAACCTCTACACGGGCACGCAGGGCGCCACCATGGTTCGGAACCAGATCGCGGAGGGTGTGCTGAAGCAGAAGCCGAATGAAATCCGCGTTCTCTCCGGCAATGTCGGCGGCGGCTTCGGCATGAAGGCTTTTGTCTATCCGGAGCATATCATGACGGTTGTCGCCGCCCGCCAGTTACAGCGTTCCGTGCGCTGGCAGAGCGACCGCGGCGAAGCCTTTCTGGCCGATAACCAAGGGCGCGACCACCGGTCGATTGCCGAACTGGCGCTCGACAAGGAGGGGAATTTCCTGGGCGTGCGCGTCACCACCTATGCGAATATCGGCGCCTACCTCTCCCCCTTCGGCTGCTTTGTGCCGACAGGATCGAGCGATCTCGTGGTCGGCCTCTACAAGACCCCCGCCCTATCCATCAACGTCAAGGGCGTATGCACCAACACAACGCCGGTCTGCGCATACCGCGGCGCGGGACGGCCGGAAGCCTCCTATTTGATGGAACGGCTGGCGGACGCCGCCGCACGCGACCTGGGGCTGAGCCAGGATGAAATCCGCCGGCGCAACCTGATCCCGCCGGAAATGCTGCCCTACGACACGCCTCTAAACTGCACCTACGACACCGGCGAATTTACCGCGATGATGGAAGCGGCCATGGAAAAGGCCGATTGGGCCGGGTTCGACAGACGCCAGGCCGAGAGCGAAGCAGGCGGCAAGCTTCGGGGGATCGGCATGGCGACCTATACGGAGCGCTGCGGCGGCGGCTTCCCGGAGACTGCCATCGTCAATTTCAACGAGGACGACACGGTCAGTGTCATCATGGGCAACCAGGAGTTCGGCACGGGCCTGCCCACCATGTACCGCATGGTGATGGCAGAGAAGCTCGGTCTGGATCCCTCCAAGGTCGAAGTCATCTTCGGCGATTCGGATGTAACGCCCGTCGGCCTGACCGGCGGCAGCCGGGCCATGGCCGTTGGAGGCTCGGCACTGGTCAGCGCGTCCGACGAGGTCATCGAGAAAGGCCGCGCCATCGCCGGTGAATTGCTGGAGGCAGCGGCGGGGGATATCGAATTCTCCCGGGACGACGCCACCTTCAGGATTGTCGGGACGGACCGGCAGGTCGACCTGTTCGCCGTTGCAAAGGCGGCGCGGGCGAAAGGCGAGGATACGGCACTCGATACCACTCATACTCACCAGCCGGCAGCCGAAACCTACCCGGCAGGTTGCCACGTGATCGAGGTGGAGATCGACCCGGACACCGGCCTTTACACGATCGAGCGCTACACCGTGGTCGACGACTTCGGGCGGACAATGAACCCGCTGCTGCTGGCAGGACAGGTGCACGGGGGGATCGTGCAGGGCCTGGGCCAGGCGATGATGGAGCAGGTGGTCTACGACGCCGATGGCCAGCCGCTCACTGGCTCGTTCATGGACTATACGATGCCGCGCGCGGACGACGTGCCATTCTTCGATTTCGAGACAAGGAACGTGCCCTCCACCGCCAATCCGCTTGGCATTAAGGGCGCGGGCGAAGCCGGCGCCATCGGCGCGCCACCGGCGCTGATCCACGCCCTGTTGGATGCGCTCCACCGCCACAACGGCACCCGGGATATCGACATGCCGGCAACGCCAGAGAAGGTCTGGCGGGCCTGTCAGGCGGCGGCTTGATCGCTATTTGGGGCGCCTCTTCGCGATCTCAAAAGCTCGAAGA
Source organism: uncultured Rhodospirillales bacterium (assembly GCA_964474065.1). Taxonomy (GTDB): domain Bacteria; phylum Pseudomonadota; class Alphaproteobacteria; order Bin95; family Bin95; genus JACKII01. The sequence goes on from CAYYSC010000219.1 coordinate 5,347, forward strand.
GGCGCCGGACGGCGTCTTTAGTGCTGTCTGGGCAAGCTCATCGCTTGCACTGCCTAAAGGTCCGACACGACAATGGGCTCGGGCGGCGTGTTGCCCAGGATCATGTCCGCCCCCTTCTCCGCGATCATCATGGTGCCCGCATTCAGATTGGCCGAGAGCATGCGCGGCATGATCGAAGCATCAATGACGCGCAGCCCCTCCATGCCGTGCACCCGCAACTGATCATCCACGACCGCGGCCGGATCGCTCTGGGGTGCCATGCGGCACGTGCCCATCACGTGGTAGGTCGTACTGCCGACCTGCCGGGCAGCATCGAGCAATTCATCATCGGTCTGGAATTGCATCCCGGGCAATTCTTCGCCGTTGAAATAAGGCTTCATCGCCTGCGTCTGCATCAGGGCACGCGCGAGCTTCATCGCCTGAACAATGACCCGCTTGTCGTTTTCGTGGGTCAGATAATTCGGGTTGATCGCCGGTTTCTCGAACGGATCGGCAGAACGCGCACGAACATAGCCCGCGCTCTCCGGCCGATGTTGCCAGGCCGCGACGGTAAAGCCG
>CAYYSC010000220.1:0-5890 GCA_964474065.1 uncultured Rhodospirillales bacterium
AAGGACGGTCAGTCAGTGCCGGTGGGCGTCGGCCAACCCACCCTGCGGGTGGATGCAGTCACGGTGGGCGGCACGGCGAATTGACGCATGAACGAAGGGTCGGGAATTGCGCCCTGCCGCCGCCGTCATGGTGGCGCCGTTTATGGGGAAGACGGGCTACGGCTGCATCCGCGCAGACGAGGTACGGCGCGGCTTTTGCCCGGCAGATTGCGCCGCGGCTTGAGGGAGCCCGTTTGATCGCGGTGTCTTACCTATCCGGACTCTCCAGCGAGGAACGGTTTGCCCTAGAGTTGGCTAGGTTTCTGGCAAGGCGGGGTGACCTTGTCCTTGTGGTCGACGCGGCTGAAGAAAGGCACGAGTTGCTCAGAGAATGGTTGCCAGGTACACGGCCCGGCTTGGCGGAGCTGCTGGCAGATCCTGAACTTGGCCCGCTTGCCACCGTGCCGAGCGGCATTCCCCAGCTTCATCTTCTACCGTTCGGCGAGGCGGCTTATCTGCCTGTTCCTGGCGCGGACGGGCTGAAGATGGCGATGGCGCGGATGATCGCCGAGTTCGACAGGGTCGTCATCATTACCGGGGCGCCGAAGCGGGAATCCGTGGCCATGCATCTCTGCTGCGGGGCCGACCGGGTTATCCTGGCAGGGCGAGAGGAGGACCTGGAAAGCACCAAATTTCAGGAAGCCGTCGGAGAAGCGAATCGCCACCGGCTTTCGGTAGCAGGCTTGATTCTGACCCGTACCCGGCCGCCGTACCAAGGGGCCACCCGATGAGCGGGTCCGCCGTGATCCTCCGGGCGTTTGGCCTGGTGACGGCAGGCCTGCTCGCTGGTTTCGGCGGCTGGCACTTTGCCGAGGGATGGCGGCTTCAGGAGTTGCGATCTTTTTCCCATGCCGGTTGGTGGGACCGGTCCGGCGTCGTGTCCTCAGCTGCAATGGAGGTCTCGCGGCCTGCGACCGCCGATGGGCGCGCTTGGTCGTCCTACAGTCACGCCCTGCTGGCGTGGGCGGACAAGCGGCCGGCCGGCGGTACTCCGGACGCGCTTTCCGCGGCCGAGAGCGCGGTGCGCCGGGCCGTGACCCTGGCGCCCGTTCAGCCATCGGCGTGGGCCCGGCTTGCCCTGCTGCGGTTGAACGCCGAGGATTCGGAAAGCGCGGTCGAAGCGCTCGCATGGTCTTACCGGACGGGGCCGGCCGTCTCGCGTCTGGCGTGGCTCCGCTCACGGATCGGCCTGTTCTTGTGGACAAGTCTCGACTGCGCCGAGAAGGCAGCGGTCGCAGCGGACATTCGCCGGGTCTGGGGAAAGAGGGCGTCGGCGCGATTGCCGTTTCCGCAGGCAACCCTGGTACGCTTTGCGCATGGCATCCAGCGCCTCGATGCGGTACGGATTGCTCTACCAAGAGGAGAACATCCGCTTCTCGCGAAGCGGATCGAAGCCGCGATTAAGGAGGCTGCTGGTGCAAGTTGAAACATTCGCTGTGCCCGGTCCAACGATGCTGCGAGCGACCCGACACAAGGATGATCGCGGTTTTCTGGCAGAGACCTTCCACACCCAGCGTTTCATGGAAGCGGCGGGCATGCAGCCTTTGGCGCAGGAAAATCATGTCTTGAGCCATCATCCCTATACCATGCGGGGCCTGCATTGCCAGGCGCCGCCCTCCGCGCAGGGGAAGCTGGTGACCTGCCTGGCCGGTCGTATTCTTGACGCTGCGGTGGACGCCCGCGTCGGCTCGCCGACCTATGGAAAGCACGTATTGGTGGAGTTGAGCCCGGACGACGGCGCCCTCTTTTTCGTGCCGCGCGGCTTTCTGCATGGCTATCTGACGCTCGAGCCCGAGACACAGGTTCTCTATAAGCTCGACGACTACTATGCGCCGTCGGCGGAGATGGCCTGCCGGTTCGACGACCCGGATCTGGGCATCGACTGGGGCGTGAGCGCGGATCAATGCCACGTGCACCCGAAGGATCTGGCCGCACCCTGGTTCAAGAATTTCGAATCCCCGTTCACCTATGAGGCGGCAAGCTGAAGGCGCGACCCGCATTCGTTTCCGCTCTGATCGTCAATTGGCGAAGCGCGGATTGGCTATTGCCGTGTCTGGAAAGTCTCCGCGCGGTGCCCGTGCCGTTGAACCGCGTCGTTGTCGTCGATAATGCATCCGGCGACGACAGCGTGCGCCAAATTCGCGATTGGGCCGCGCGGCGGGGGATCGGTTACGGCGATAGCCCGGGCGACTGGCTCGTTCTCCTGCAAGCAGCGGAGAACCGGGGCTATGCGGCGGGTAACAACATCGGATTGGACTGGATTGCCCATTGCGGCGATGCCGGCCATGTCTGGATGCTGAATCCCGATACGCAAGTCGAGCCGGACGCCTTGGCCCACATGCTCGACCGCATGGCGGAAGACCCGTCCATTGGCACCTGCGGCGCCATCATCTGCGAGATGGAGAACCGGGGCAGGGTGCAGTGTTACGCGGGCGGCGGTTTCCTGAGCTGGGCCGCGCGGCCTTACGATCTGGGGAAGGGCGCCCTGGCAGATGCGCCGGTCGACCACGCGACGGTCGAGCGCGAATTGGGCTACGTGATGGGCGCGTGCCTGCTCGCCAGCCGGAAGTTCCTGTCGGCTGCGGGCCCTATGGATGAGCGCTTCTTCCTCTATTTCGAGGAAATCGCCTGGCAACGGGCCGCTGGCAAGCGGTTTCGGCCGGGTTTTGCGCCCGCGGCTGTGGTTTATCACCGCCGCCATGCGACGGCGGGCACGCAGGAATGGTGGCTTTTCGGCAACCGTTTGCGCTTTGCCTTGTGTTATCAGCCCTGGAGTCTGCCGACAGTCGCCGCGACTCTCTTGTTCGGAACGGCCGTAAGAGCAGCAGTGCGCGGCAAATGGGCCCGCGCACGGCTTCTGACCAGTTTGCGGTTCTGGCGAACCAGCCTCACGCGGCGCGCGTCGCTTCCGGTCAGCCACTCGTGACGGGCAACACCATAGGAGCGAGTTCGTCCGTGGTTCGCCCGGCCCAGTCCCGGCCGGGAACCTGGGCCATGGAGCGTGCCTGCGCTTCCTCCAGGGCTTGGCTCTCTGCGGCCAGGTCGATCGTCAGCACGTGACCGTCGCGCACAACTTGCTCGCCGTTCACGAAAACATCCCGCACGGCCCGGTCCTGCGCGACGTAGATCAGGCTGCGCAGCGGTTCGCGAACCGGCATCATGGCAGGGTTCTTCAGGTCGACCAGCGCCAGATCCGCGCGCGCGCCGACGGTAAGCCGGCCGATGTCGTCCCGGCGGAGCGCGTTCGCACCGCCGATGGTCGCGGCGTCGAACACGTTGCCCGTCGTGAGGTCTGCGACGGAGCCGCCAACCGCGCGAGCCGTGTAGAGCGCGGTGCGCATCTCGTCCAGATAGTTATGCGGGTAAGTATCGGTGCCGATGCCGAGATTGATGCCGCGGCGGGCATATTCGCCAAAGGTGTTGAGCGCGATGCCCCGCCGGACGAAAACGGTCGGACAGTGAGCGACCGTGGCGCCGCGGTCCGCCAGCAGCCCCAGGTCTTGGCGCGTAGTCCAATGCAACCAGGGGTGATGGTCCAGGAAAATGCCATGCCCAATGATGGACCGGCCGGTGAGCACGCCGAGTTCATCCATCCACTGGACGGGCGAGCGGCCGTGCCGCCGCTGCATCTCGAAGAATTCTGTCGCGCTTTGGGAGGCATGGATCTGGAAAGGCAGGTTTCGCTCATCTGCCGCGTCGTGTGCGTCGCGCAGTAGGCCGGCAGTGCAGGTATCGATCTGTGCCGGGCAGACCATGCCGGAGAGGCGGCCGCTCGGATGCTGGTTGGCCAAGTCAATCAGGCGCAGGGCCTTGTTGAAGTTTTCCCGGCCAGCCTTTGTGTCCCAGTCGTACTTCAGCTCGTGCCCGTCCTCAGTGTACCAGCGGGCATCGCGGAACATCGGCGCGGCGACCGCGCGGACGCCGCTGTCCGCCAGTACGTCAAGCCAACCATCGAATGGGATGGACAAGTCCACCACCGTCGTCACGCCGGAACGCAGGAGTTCGGCGAGAGCCACGCGCATCGCAGCGACGTTTCCCGGGCCGTCGTTGCCGAACACGGTCAAATATTCGTAAAGCGATGAATGCCAAAAGCCGGGGCTCAGCGTTTCATCGGTGATGCCTTTGCGCAGCGGCTCACTTGTCGGGTGGGTGTGGATGTTGATCAGCCCGGGAATGACCAGCCGGTCGCGGCCATCGATTTCCCGATCAGCCTCTCCCTGATAGCCGCGCCCGATATGAATGAGCCCGCCATCAGCGAAGGCGATGTCGATGTCACGGGCGTAGACGTGCTGTTTTCCGTCCCAGACGACAGCCCAATCGGCATGGCGGATAACGGTTGTGGGCATGCGTTTTCTCCCTGCCTCTGTGGTACATCGTTGCGTAGGAAGAATCCTTCCACGCATCCGGACGCTGAAGCAAGGCAAAGGGTTGGCACGCCGCTGGTATTTTGGTAGGTCGAACCCGGAATGAGGGTTCGCAGAAGGTGGCCGGACCGGCTTGAGAGAGTGCAGGGCATGGGAGCCGGCCCGGCCTTCGGGCGGATGGGGGGAAACCGCCCGAACTCGATAACTTGTTTGGGGTTGCTAACCTTGCGATGTAGCCCCACGGGGGAGTGCTTCGCAGATCAACCTTCCCATTTTATTGAGATGGATAGGGCGGCCGCTCTCTTCAAGACCAGTCAATACTGTTTCGACATCATCCGTCACGGTCCCGTCAGGCATGTAGTGCGCCCAGATCCAGCCACTGGCAGCATCGCGGTACGGAAGAAACCCGATGCGGATGGCTGATAGATACGCCGCAGGATTGGCAGCGATATCCGGGGCATCGCTTTCATCGGTCAACCCAAACTCCCGGATTACCAACAGCTTTCCGGGTCGGCGATCCAAGCGTGTGAATCGGGTTTGCGTTTCAATCCATCTCGGTTCTTCCATCGCCACTTCGACGATCGCGTCCAACGTCACCGGTGACTTAACCGCGTTGGCGGCTGCCGCCCAGAGACCCGAAGCATCCGGAGGAGGACTTGCGTCAACGCTTTCGTTGACCGCCTGTGGCGCATCCGATTTGGTGTGTGCGGTAGTAACAAGGCTTGCCGTCACGATTCCCAATGCGAGCAATGGGGCTGCCGCCTGTTTCAGTATTTGAGGCCATTCCATTGCCGAGACGTTCCGTCACTCTGAGCTTTCGATACCTATTTATTTGGCCTCGACGCCGGTCATGGCAAACCGCATGCGGCTCAACCTTTCGTGATGCTGACAGGCTGTTTTGAAGGTAAGACGTCTATGACCGACGATCGGGGTGATCCAGACAGTCTCCGCGCCCGAAGTTCCGCGTTTAGGGTCGGTGCTTTCTCTCGGTGGAAGCCGCTGGCGAACAGCCAAAGCTGTCCACGGCCGCCAGCAGGCAATGGCCAGCCGGGGCCGCGCCTGCCGGCGACCAACTGATCAATGGCGATGTTCTCTTCTTCCTTCCTGGCGGAGATGCTCGGTGGTGCCCGGAATGGCTTCTGGCTTTTCGAGGAACTGAGTTTTCGCCTTACCCCCGGAGAGGTCTTGCTCATCACCGGCCCGAATGGTGCGGGCAAGTCCACCCTGCTGCGCATTCTGGCGGGCTTGTTGCCTCCGGCCGAGGGCCGGGCCGGATTTGAAGCTCGCGAGCCAAGCGTGGAGGAAGGACCGCGGCGCCACTATCTGGGGCACGCCAACGCGATCAAGGTCGCGCTGACGGTCGAGCAGAATCTGGGTTTCTGGGCTTCCCTCGCCGGTCAGGATAAAAGCACCCGCGCTGCAGCGCTGAACGCAGCGCTCGAGGCTTTCGATCTGATGGCGTTGCGGGACCTGCCGGTCCGGGTTCT
>CAYYSC010000221.1:0-5861 GCA_964474065.1 uncultured Rhodospirillales bacterium
GCATTTGCCGATTGTCCGAAGGGCGGAGATGCTGGCGGAACTGATGCGACTGAAATGGTCGGTCGCGATCGGCGGCACGCACGGCAAGACGACGACGACCTCACTCGTTGCCGCGCTCATGGCCGCCGGCGGGTTGGACCCGACAGTCATCAACGGCGGCATCCTCAATGCCTACGGCACCAATGCGCATTTGGGGGCGGGCGATTGGATGGTTGTGGAGGCCGACGAAAGCGACGGAACCTTCGTGAAGCTGCCCGCGACCGCCGCCGTCGTGACCAATATCGACCCTGAGCATCTGGACCACTATGGCTCGTTCGACGCGGTTCGCGACGCCTTCCTGCAGTTCGTTGAGAATATCCCGTTCTACGGTTTTGCGGCTCTCTGCCTTGATCATCCCGAGGTCCAGTCGCTGGCTGCGAGGGTGCAAGACCGGCGGGTCGTGACCTACGGCTTCAACCGTCAGGCGGACGTGCGCGGCACGATCCGGAATATCCAGCCGGAGGGCGTGCGCTTCGAAGTGGATTATCGGAGGGCGCCCGGCAGCGGCCCCGAAGCGGAAGGGCTGCGCCTGCGCAATCTATTCCTGCCGATGGTGGGGGAGCACAATGTGCAAAACGCCCTCGCGGCGATCGCCGTCGCCTTGCGTATCGGCATCGGCGAAGAGGCGATCCGGGAGGGGCTGGCGGGCTTTGCCGGCGTGAAACGCCGTTTCACCCGCACCGGCGAAGCCGGCGGGATTACGGTGATCGACGACTACGGCCATCATCCTGTCGAAATCGCGGCGGTGCTGCGCGCCGCTCGTAGCGCCTGCCATGGGCAGGTCATCGCCGTCGTGCAGCCGCACCGGTACTCCCGCCTCGGCGATCTGATGGAAGAATTCTGCACCTGCTTCAACGATGCGGAACAAGTGCTGGTTGCGCCGGTTTACGCCGCCGGAGAGCCGCCGCGGGAAGGCGTCAGTCACGAAGCGTTGGTCGACGGCTTGCGTGACCACGGGCATCGGGGCGCCGCAGTGCTGGCCGGACCGGAGCAATTGGCCACCCGGGTGCTCGAACTGGCCGAGAGTGGCGACATGGTGGTTTGCCTTGGTGCCGGGACCGTTACCCGCTGGGCGGCGGCTCTGCCGGGCGAGATGGAAGCGATCCTGGCCCGGGGGGCAGGTAGCGGATGAACGATCTCCTCGACCGTTTTCCCGCGGTCCGCGGGCGCCTTCGCCGCGGTGTTCCGCTTGCGCCCACCTCCTGGTTCAAGGTGGGCGGCCCGGCGGACCTGCTCTTCCGGCCCGAAGATGCAGAGGACCTCCGCACGTTGCTGAGCGGCCGGCCCAAGGACATGCCGGTGACGGTGCTCGGCGTCAGTTCGAATACGCTGATCCGGGATGGCGGTATCCGCGGATTGGTCATCAAGCTGGGCCGCGGCTTTACCGATGTCGCCCCGAGCGGCGAAGACGGGTTGATCGCGGGAGGGGGCGGTCTTTGCGCAACGGTGTCCCAGCAGGCGCAGGGACTGGGGCTCGGCGGACTCGCATTTCTTTCCGGCATTCCGGGGACGCTCGGCGGGGCGCTGCGCATGAACGCCGGCGCTTATGGCGGGGAAGTTGCGGAGATCGTGGATTGGGCTGAAGCAGTCGATCCGGATGGCGGCTTGCACCGCCTGGGCCAGACTGAACTCGGTTATGCCTACCGACACTCTGCCGTTGCGGAGGACTGGATTTTCGTGCGCGCACGCCTTCGGGGCGAACCGGGAGCAGCGGACATCGCCGAGAAAATGGCGGACATCGCGAAGGCCAGGGCTGAGAGCCAGCCGCTGGGCACGGCGACGGGCGGCAGCACCTTTCGCAATCCGCCCGGCCTGAAGGCTTGGCAATTGATTGACGCTGCAGGTTGCCGGGGCCTACGGGTTGGAGGCGCGGTGATGAGCGACAAACACTGCAACTTCATGATCAACGATGGTGGTGCAACGGCAGCCGATCTTGAAATTCTGGGTGAGGCGGTGCGGGAGCGGGTCCGGGAGACAAGCGGCGTGACCCTCCAGTGGGAAATCCGTCGGCTTGGAGAGCCGTTGCCAGAGCAACAATCTCAAGCCTCGACGGAGGCGGAGGCATGAGCCAAGCGCGGCAATTCGAGCATGTCGCCGTGCTGATGGGCGGCCGGTCAGCCGAGCGGGAGGTCTCGCTTGCGTCAGGCCGCGCTTGCGCCCAGGCGCTGCGCGAACATTACCGCGTCACGGGGATCGACTTCACCGGCGATGTTTCGGCCCTGGTGCGGTCCCTGACGGGGCAAGATGCGCCTCAGGTAGTCTTCAATGCGCTGCACGGCCGCTACGGCGAGGACGGAACGATCCAGGGATTGCTCGACCTCCTGGGCCTGCCTTACACCCATTCCGGTATTTGCGCTTCCGCCCATGCCATGGACAAGTCCGCCTCCCGAAGCCTTTTCACGCGCATTGGCTTGCGGGTGCCCGCAGGATTGGTACTGCCGCTAGACGAAGCGGCTACGGCCTTTCCACCGCCCTACGTGATCAAACCGGTGGCCGAGGGCTCCAGTGTCGGCGTCTGCGTCGTACAGCCAGGGGACAATCAGAGTTCGCTGTCCGACTGGGCATTCGGGGACTCCGTCCTAGTCGAGCAATATATCCCCGGTCGGGAACTTACCTGTGCGGTGCTGGATGACGCTGATGGCCGGCCCGGCGCTCTCGCACCCCTGGAAATCCGGCCGCGCGATCCATTCTACACCTATGACAGCAAGTACGCCGTGGGGGGCAGCGATCATTTGATTCCTGCGCCGGTGCCGAAGTCGATTAGCCTCGCGATCCGCGCGGCGGCTTTGGCTGCCCATCGGGCGCTCGGTTGCCGGGGCGTTTCACGGTCCGATTTCCGGTATGACGATTCGTCGTCGCCCGGAACACCTGACGGACAGCTGTTTATTCTGGAGACCAACACGCAGCCGGGCATGACGGCTACGTCGCTCGTCCCGGAAATCGCAGCGCACGCGGGCATCGGTTTCTCCGATCTGGTCGCTGGCCTGGTGGAGGGCGCACGATGCGGGGATTGATGGGCCTGTTTCGAAGGCAACCGGCGTTGCGGACGCGCCGGCGGGCGGTCCCGCTGTGGCTGCGCCGAATATTGCTGGGGTTCGCCGCGGCCGGCGTGGTCGCCGGCTATTTCGCGGGGGTCGCTCATCTGACGCGTAGCGGCTGGGTAGGCGAACGGCTTGCGAGCATAGAGGCTGCTTTGGCGGAGGAGATCGCCGATGCCGGTTTCCGTGTCCGGTCAATCGAGGCCCAAGGCATGGCCAAGACCGAAGCTGCCGTCCTTTGGCAGACGCTTGGCATCCAATCGGGGCAACCGATCTTTGCGATCGATCTGGAGCGCGCGCGGCAGCAGGTGGAACGGCTGCCGTGGATCCGGGTGGCCACGGTCGAGCGCTCGCTGCCGGATACGCTGATCGTGCGTGTCCTAGAACGGCAGCCGCTGGCTCTGTGGCAGCGTGACGGCGATATCTCGCTGATCGATGAAACGGGCACGATTGTTCCAGACGCGCCGCTCGAAGATTTTCGGGATCTTCCATTGCTGGCCGGCGAGGGAGTGCCCCAGGCGGCCGGCGACCTGCTGAGTGTTTTGCAGGAGGACCCTGCGCTCGCCCGCCGCGTAACTGGGGCCAGTCACATCGAGCACCGGCGATGGGATGTTCTGGTAGACGACCGCGTTTGGGTGAAGCTGCCGCAAACCGGGGTCCGGGAGGCCTGGCTTCGACTGGGCCGGGAGGAACAGCTTCACGGCGTTCTGGCGCGCAACGTCATCTCCATCGACGCCAGAAATGGAGAGCAGTGGGTGTTCCGCTTGCCGCCTGGCGAGCGGCTGCGCATGGCGCTGGAAAAGGAGGGCGGATGAGAAAACGCCTTCGGCCGTTCGGCGGCGGCGCAACGGGGACTGGGATCGTGGCAGGCCTCGATCTTGGCACGGCCAAGGCCAGTTGCCTGATTGCCCGGGTGGACGCCCAGGGAACGATCCGTGTCCTGGGCAGTGCAACCCAAGCCACCAAAGGTCTGCGCAATGCCGCGATTGTCGACATCGACGGGGCGGGCCACACGGTGGCTTCGGTAGTGCAGGCTGCCGAGAGCAACGCCCGCCAGAAAATCGACAGCGTGCTTGTCAATCTCTCGGCCGGGCAGGTCCAGTCCGAGCGCGTGCAGGCTGCGGTCTCGGTCTCCGACCGGCCGATTGGCACCGCGGAACTCGCCCAGGTGCACGCTATTACCCGCAGTCGAGCCCCGCAGGACGGGCGGGGGCTGTTGCACTTGGTGCCCCTGGGCTATGCCGTGGACGGGATCAAGGGCGCTCGAGATCCGCGCGGGCTTTTCGGTGCCACTCTGGAATTGGAAACTTTGTTGATTACCACCCCCGAGGGGGTGCTGCGGACTTTGCGGACAGCAGTCGGCCGCGCGCACCTGGAAGTGGATGAAGTCGTCGTCTCGGCCTACGCAGCGGGGCTGGCGGTGCTGCATCCGGACGAGCGCGAACTCGGCGTTACGGTCGTGGATATGGGGGCTGGCAGCACCAATGTTGCGGTTTTCTCCGAGGGCGAACCGGTTTTCTGCGACAGCATCCCTTTGGGTGGGGCACATATCACCAGCGATATTGCCCGCGGGCTCAGCACCCCGCTTTCATATGCGGAGCGGCTCAAAACCCTGCACGGTTCCTGCCTGCCCTCGACCAGTGACGACCGGGATCTGATCGATCTGCAACCGATCGGAGAAGCGGAGCCCGGCGAATCGATGCATGCGCCGCGGGCCTTGCTGATCCGGATCATCCGCGCCCGCATGGAAGAAATTTTTGAGATGGTTCGGCGTAGCACGGCGGCCACGGACGCCGGACGCCTTGCCGGCGGGGCGGTCGTCTTGACCGGGGGCGGCGCGCAGTTGCACGGCGCTGGCGAACTCGCGGGTCAGGTTCTCGACAAGCGCGTGCGAATCGGCCGCCCTGGTGGCGTTGCGGGCCTTGGCGAGATGTCGGACAGTCCGTCATATGCAACCGCGGTCGGCACCTTGCTTTATGCGCAACAGCGGCAAACAGGAGGCTTGGGCAGTGCTGTGTTTGACCTTGGCAAACCGTCCGGCGTCATGTCCCGACTTGGCTCCCTGCTGCGCATCGCACGATAACCGAAATGCCGCCAAGCAGCCGAAACAAACGCCTGACCTTTGCGTCAACCGCGAAATCCGTTTCGCCCGTAGCCGATAGGAGATCACTATCATGACCTTGGAACTGTCGCTGCCCGAACAATTCGATGAACTCCGGCCGCGCATCACTGTGATCGGCGTGGGTGGGGCTGGCGGCAACGCCGTCAACAACATGATCCGCTCCAGCCTGAGCGGGGTCGAGTTCCTGGCCGCCAACACCGATAGCCAGGCCCTGCGCCTGAACCATGCCGACCAAAAGATTCAACTGGGCCTCAACATTAGCCACGGCCTCGGCGCCGGGTCCCGCCCTGATATTGGCCGGGCCGCGGCCGAAGAGGCCCTGGATGATATCCTTGGGGCCCTGGATGGCTGCCATATGGTCTTCATCACTGCCGGCATGGGCGGCGGCACGGGCACCGGTGCGGCGCCGGTGATTGCGCGTGCTGCGCGGGAGCATGGCATCCTGACGGTTGGTGTCGTCACCAAGCCCTTTCACTTCGAAGGACGCCACCGGATGCGGACGGCGGAGGCCGGGATCGAAGAGCTGACCAGCTATGTGGATACACTGATCGTCATCCCGAACCAGAATCTGTTCCGGATCGCCAGCGACAAAACCACGTTCGCCGAGGCCTTCCAATTGGCCGATGATGTCCTGCATTCCGGCGTGCGCGGTGTCACCGACC
>CAYYSC010000222.1:0-5849 GCA_964474065.1 uncultured Rhodospirillales bacterium
AATCAGAGCGCCGGGCTGCACTTCGTCCACGACGAACGCGCCGGAACCGACAATATTCATCTTGTACCAGTTCGGATCCTTTTCCAGCTTTTCGGCGGAGTAGATGAAGTTGTACGGATTGGCCAGCGACGGAATGAACGAGGCTGAAGGGCGCTTCAGCTTGAAAACGACAGTATAGTCGTCTTTCGCTGACACACTTTCCACCATCTCGAACATGTAATCGCGCACCGAAAGAACGCCAGGCGGCGGGTCCAGGATTTTTTCGAAGCTGGCCACGACATCGTGCGCATCCAGGGGTTCACCGTCATGGAACTTGACGTTTTGGTGAATTGGGAACGTATAGACGGTACCGCCCTCAGTAGGCTGCGGCACCTCCCCAACACAAAGGTCACACACGAAATCCAGGGGGTCGTCGGGGTTTTCCGGATTGACCTTGATCAGCAGGCTGTAAAAGGGTGCTATCGGATGGATCAGCGCGAAAGTGGATTCCTGGTGTCCGTCGTAACTGGGCGGATCGGCCGGCACGACATAATCTAAAATGCCGCCATATTTCGGCTGTTCCCCCATAGCACTGCCGCCATGGGCGAATGCTACCACCGCAGCCGCGATCGCTGATCGCCGCAATAATCCCATCATCGTATCCTCCAGTCTTTTATTCCCCGTATTTTTACGGGATTGCTTATGAGCCTATGGCGAGAAGCCGCAGGCGTCAATCGGGACCAATGTCAGACCGGGGCAATACAAACAGCTAGCAAAAAAAATCGGGACGGCTTTTCTCAGGCCGTCCCGTAAGTTTCAAAGGGGTCAGTGAGAAGAAGAACCTCCGCCCAGAGAGCGGGCAAAATCTTATCCCTCCGAGGCGCGGCCGTTCCGTCTACTCATCCTGAATATATACGCTGCCGGGGGCGGAATGCTGAGTGATAATTGTCACTGGCTGCGCACGATCTCGCGACCGCCGCGCTTGAGCCGGAAACGCGGCTAGCCCTCGTATCCTTCGACCAGGATTAACTCTGCCTCCGAAGCCGGCTGGCGCAGCTTGATGGCCGCCTGATAGATTTCTGAGTGATAAAAGGCCCGGGCCTTCTCCATGGATTCGAACTCAATAACAACCACACGGCGGGTCTCCTCCGTCCCTTCCAGAGTCTCCATCTCGCCGCCGCGGACAATAAACTTACCTCCGAACTCGGCTACCGCGCCGGGAGTGACGGCCCGATATTTTGCATATTGGTCGGGATCGGTAACGCTAACGCGTGCAATCACGTAAGCCGGCATGCGAGTTCTCCTTGCAGTGTAACCTGTAGCTATGGCCATTTCGTAGCGACAGAAGTGCAATAGCGTGGCCTGCCCGGCAGCGATAGTGCTAAGGACATCGCAAAGACCCCGCGAACCGAGCCTGCTTTGGAGGAGGCATCCATGTCCGACGAGTTGATTCCCGTACCGTCTGCCGTGGCAGCGAGTGCGCACGTCGACCGTGCCACCTATGATGAAATGTACCGTCGTTCAGTCGAAGACCCGGAGGGTTTCTGGGGCGAACACGGCAAGCGAATCGAATGGTTCAGGCCGTACACCCAGGTGAAAGACGTCTCCTATGCCCAGGACGACCTGCACGTTCGCTGGTTCTACGACGGTACGACGAACGCTGCCCATAATTGTCTGGACCGCCACTTGGCAACGCGCGGCGACCAGACCGCAATTATCTGGGAAGGCGACGACCCGTCGGAAAGCAAGCTCATCACCTACCGCGAACTTCATGAAGAGGTTTGCAAGTTCGGGAATGTGTTAAAAGCTCAAGGCGTGAAAAAGGGTGACCGCGTAACAATCTACCTGCCGATGATCCCGGAAGCCGCGGTAGCCATTCTGGCGTGTGCGCGGATCGGAGCTATCCATTCAGTGGTGTTCGGCGGCTTCTCCCCCGAGGCCCTGCATGGCCGAATCGAAGACTGCGATTCCACGCTGGTGATCACGGCGGACGAAGGCCTCCGCGGCGGCCGGACCGTGCCGCTGAAGGCGAATACCGACATCGCTATCCATCACTGTCGCCACGACGTGCGGTGCATTGTGGTCAAAAGGACCGGCGCACCGGTAACTTTCGTGCCAGGGCGCGACGTCTGGTACCATGAAGCGATGGCAGAGGCATTGGCGGACTGTCCGGCAGAGGAGATGAAGGCAGAAGACCCGCTGTTCATTCTTTACACGAGCGGCTCGACCGGAAAACCCAAGGGCGTTCTGCATACCACGGGCGGCTATCTCGTCTACACCGCCATGACTCATCACTACACCTTCGACTACAGGGACGGCGAGGTTTTCTGGTGCACGGCAGATGTCGGCTGGGTGACTGGCCATAGCTACATCATCTATGGCCCGCTCGCCAACGGCGCTACTACCCTGATGTTCGAGGGGGTGCCCAACTACCCAACGGTCAGCCGGTTTTGGGAAGTATGCGACAAGCACAATGTCTCGGTCTTCTACACGGCACCCACAGCCATCCGCGCCCTCATGCGCGATGGGGAGGCGCCGGTGAAGAAGACATCTCGCAAATCGCTTCGCCTGCTCGGCACCGTTGGCGAACCCATCAACCCGGAAGCCTGGCTCTGGTATTATAAGGTTGTGGGCGACGGCCGCTGCCCGATTGTCGACACCTGGTGGCAGACGGAAACCGGCGGCCATCTGATCACCCCTCTGCCGGGCGCAACCGACCTCAAACCGGGTTCCGCCACCCTGCCCTTCTTCGGGATCAAGCCTGCCCTGGTTGACGAGCAAGGCGCCTTGCTGGATGGCGCAACCGCCGGCAATTTGGTGATCCTGGACAGCTGGCCGGGTCAGATGCGGACGGTCTATGGCGACCACGACCGGTTCGTTGAAACCTACTTCAAGATGTATCCCGGCATGTACTTCACCGGCGACGGGGCCCACCGGGACGAGGATGGATATTACTGGATCACGGGCCGCGTGGATGACGTGATCAACGTCTCCGGGCACCGCATGGGTACGGCGGAAGTTGAGAGCGCGCTGGTCGCTCATCCAAAGGTCGCCGAAGCAGCCGTCGTCGGATACCCGCACGATCTGAAGGGCCAGGGCATCTACGCTTACGTCACGTTGATCGCAGGGCAAGAGCCTTCAGAAGAATTGCGGGCGGAATTGGTTAAATGGGTCCGCAACGAAATCGGGCCCATTGCGTCGCCCGATTTGATCCAATGGGCACCCGGCTTGCCGAAGACACGCTCCGGCAAGATCATGCGGCGCATCCTGCGCAAAATTGCAGAAGACGACTTCAGTAATCTGGGCGATACTTCGACCCTGGCAGAGCCTCAAGTTGTAGATGACCTGGTCGAAAACCGGCAGAACCGCTGAGCTGCAGCACTGCTTGATCAGCGAGGGGGGCCATGCGGCCTCCCTTTTTCTTTGGGAACACGGTTCGTAGTGTGTTTCGGTCAATCACTTACTGGAAGGAACGACGCCCATGCCCAGCCTCCGCCCTCTGCTCGCTACCGGTGAACCCGTCTGCGCCCCACTGGTCCTTAACCCGATGATGGCGAAGCTAGCCGAAGCCGCCGGCTTCCCTGCGCTTTATCTGGGCGGTGGGGCAACCGGGTACGCGAAGGTCCTGCTTGAAGCGAACCTCAATTTGACGGAGATGTGCACCGCTGGAACGGAGATCGCCGCGGTAGCGAACACCCCCCTCATCCTCGACGGCGCCACCGGCTTCGGGGACCCGATGCACATGCATCGCACGGTTCCCATGGTGGAGGCCGCAGGCTTCGCTGCGATCGAGGTGGAAGACCAGCTTCTGCCGAAGCGGGCTCACCACCACATCGGTGTTGAACGGATGATCGACGCTGAACTGATGGCGGACAAGGTGCGGGAATGCTGCGCTGCCCGGCGCGACCCGGAGTTCGTTATCATCGCGCGCACCAACGCGGTTCGGAATACAGGCATGGACGATGCACTCCGTCGGCTTGAAAAATATAAAGAGGCTGGAGCCGACGTGTTGCTGGCGTCGCCCCGCAATGCCGAAGAAGCCCGGTTTATTGCGGAAAGGCTGCCCGCGCCATTGATGTATCTATGCTCCCCTGGCGGGCTTGCCGCTATCGGTCTGTCGAAAGAAGAAATGGCCGGCCTTGGCTGGCAATTGATTGCCGATCCGGGCACCGCGCTCTTTGCCGCCTATGAGACTTGGCGGAATTTTTATCGGGAGATGGCAGGCGAGTTCCAGGTCAAATCACGGCCGCACACTGACTGGCGCGACCTTGAACATGAGATGCATGGGGCTATCGATCTCGCGAAGCTGATCGAGACCGAGAAACGCACAGTAGAGAAGAGCTAGCTGAGCGGCTGCTTCCTATGCTCCTGAACACGAAAAAGCGGCGCGCTCAAAGGAGCGCGCCGCCATCTTCGTCATAATCGAACGGGTTTATTCAACCAACCGCATCACGGTTACGCGGTTGTCCTGCTCGGGAACCCCATCAGCCGTCGGCACAAGCAATTCGCTTTCGCCCACCGCGCCAACGGTCATCCGGTCGGTGCTGATCCCCATATTGTTCAGGATCTCCACCACGGACTGGGCACGGCGCTTGGATAGCTCGAGGTTATACTCTTCACTGCCGACCGTGTCCGTGTGGCCCTGGACGATCAGTGTGGCGTCAGGGTTAGCCGTGGCGGCATCGGCTGCCGCGCTGACAGCCTGCTGACCTTCAAAGTCTACCGACGCGACATCGGTCGGGAAGAAGACCTTCCACGGGCCGGTAGCGACCGGCTCAGCGGTCAGAGTGGCCATCGCCTCGTTAAACTGGTTCTTGCACGTCACGATATCGTCCGCTTGGTGCCCCTCTTCGGCCTGCTCCAACCAGCACTCGTAACCCGCAAATGCTTTCGCGGCCACGCCCGGATGTTCGCTCGCAGCACCTTCCGCCAGTACGCGGTTCAATGAGCTATAGGCCGACTGCAGCTCGCCCGAGAATTCTGGGCCCAAATCGCGCGCTTCCGGCGGTGTCGGCTCAATTGTGCCGCCGTTGGCCACAGCCAATGCCCGGCCGGCATGATAGTTGGCGTCAGTCCAGTCTTCCTGGCGACGCTCCGCATCAGCGATAGCCATCAGCTCCGTAAAGAGCGCCTGGCTGTAAGCGTCCCCAGTCGGAGAAGCATCCTTCGCGTTTTCATAAATGTTGGCGCAAGCGCTAAGGCCCAGGCTTGCGACGGCGACCAGCGCCGCGTTCCTAAGTGCTTTCAGCATTGGTTGCCCTGTCTCCTAAACTGTTTGAGAATAACGCTAATGTGTTGGATGGAGGACGCCAAGCGAGGGCACATCCATCTCGCGGCTAACGGGTTCCGCCAGCCGCACTGCTTTTCATTTAGTTGACTTCTCCGGTCATGCAAAGACTGTTTTCGCGACAGTCTAGACAAAGGAGGGGGAAATTTCGCTGCTTTTTCCTTTTTTGAAGCAACCTACCGTTGATTAAGCTGCGGCAAAATGGTAGGCAGATTAGTGCCGAATATCTTGGAATGATGCGGAAATTCTGCGATCTGAAATAGGGTCTGGAAGCAGGTCATTGCCAAATCAGGCAATCGACGCATTAAATTGAGGCTTTGCAGCCGCCGGGGGCTTCCGATATATACTGGTTTACTAAAGTGAAGTTGGTACATGCGGTGGGAGGGCACCTGATTGATGGTTGGACACCTCACGCGGCCGCAATCACTTCCCTCACAGGGTGATGCCGTGATTGTTGAGTCGAGCGACATTCCGATACTGTCATCAACGGACAGGCTCCAACGGGCGCTGTTGCGGTGGGTTGATATTTGTGGGCTTTCAGGTCAATTCATGGCGCAGAGCGATGTTGTCGACGCCTTGGCAA
>CAYYSC010000223.1:0-5014 GCA_964474065.1 uncultured Rhodospirillales bacterium
GGGTTCCTGGCCAGCGGGAACGCATCCGCCGCCGTGTAGACGCAGATATACAGCCCGCGGGAGGCAGTACCGTGGTTCGCGTCACTGCCGTGGGCGAGGCGCGTATGCATCAGGCAGACGCTGCCCGCAGGGCCGGTCACCGGCACATCCTTCGATTTCATGTCCGCCGTCACTTCCGCCGCCATCCGGCCGGTGAAGGTGTCGCCTTCGAACAGAGAATAAAGCTCGCCCCGGTGAGAACCCGGCACGACCTTCAGGCAGCCATTCTCCTCCGTCACGTCGTCCAGCATGATCAGCGCCGTCACCACGTCGTCGTTGGTGTGAGGCGTGAACAGGAAATCCTGATGGTAGTGGACTTCGGTATGCGAACCGGGAAGCTTCAGATTGATCTTGTCATGATGGAACTTCACGTTGGGACCGATCAGATCCGCGACCATGTCCGCAACCCGGGCATTCCGCATCGCTTCTTCGTAGGGACCGTAAAGGTCGGAAGGATTGTTGATGCGGCGGAGGGCCGGATGCTCGGCGCTGTGTTCTTCGCCCATATCGAAGCGCGGACGGCCGTCGATGGTCTCCGGACCAAAGGGCACTGCATGCCCCCGGCTCTCCTCCACCCACTCGGCGATCAGGGCGCGCATGGCGGAAAGCTGCGCCGGCGTCACCGCGTCCGGCACGCACAGATAGCCGTCGCGCCAAAACGCGTCGATCTGGTCTTTTGTAAAGGCAGGCATGGCGGCGGCTCCGTGGAGGCGGACAGCGGGAAGAACCAATCACAACATTTTAGCGCCTTACCTCTCAGGCTCCAGCGAAAACGCGAGTCCCACTCTTCAGGTACCGTGAGCGCCCTTTCATGTAAATTCTAAGCTTTACATCAGGGATTTCGTTACCACGTCATACACGGCTGATGTCGTCACCCCCATCAGTCTTGAGGTTCATCGTCTTTAACTTAATAGAGGAGGGAATCGTGCAACCCTATCTCACGGTAAAATCTTTGCCAAAACTTATTGGTGCAGTTTCCGCCCTTGCTCTTATTACTGCCGCGCCTGTCTGGGCCCAAGAAAACGGACCCGGCGGGCAGCAGCCGCCGAAGGCCGAGGACTGGATCGACATCGCCGCCTGGGATGCTGCAGCCTTGTACGAAGGTTGGAGCGCGAACGACCTGCTTCAGGAAGAAGCGTACGGTTCAAACGGCGACATCGTCGGTGAAGTGGAAGACCTGATTGTTAATGCCGAGGGGCAGATCGTCGCCGTCGTTGTCGAGGGCGGCGGGACGCTGGATATCGGCGATACCCATGCGCGCATCGCCTGGGATGATGTCACCCGGCGAGGCGGTGAGTCCGTCACCGTTCCCTACAGCGAGTCCGCATTCGAAGGCGACCAATTGATGGGCGTCGACGACATGCCGGCGCGCGAAGGCAATTACCGCGTCCGGGAGCTCATCGGCGACACCGTCAGGGATGGCGATGGCGTCGGTTACGGCTTTATCCGGGATGTCATTTTCAGCGAGGACGACAAGGCGCAAGCCGTGATCGTGCGGCCGGACCGGACTTACGGCTATGCCGGAACGCATCCCGTGCCCTATTCCGCCCGGGGCTACGATCCTTACGCGCCGGACTATTGGGTGCCCTATATGGTCGAGGACCTGAGCGAGTTGGAGTCATTCGACTATCGGCGGATGGAATAGGCTGCGTACAAAAACCCGCGTTCACGGATTGCGAATGCCTTCCGAGGCCGGGCCGAAAGGCCCGGCTTTTGTTATCCTGCTACTGGGTCTTTCCCTCGATCAAACGGCGGCGCAGCCAGCCCGAAAGATTGTCCATGATCATCACGAGAATGACGGTCAGGATAATGATGTAGAGCGTGTTCTCCCAGTCGCGGGAAGTGCGCAGTGTCTCTACCAATAGCAGGCCGATGCCGCCCGCACCCAGCGCGCCGATAACCGTAGCCGAACGGGTGTTCGATTCGAGATAATAAAGGCCCTGGGACAGGAAGACCGGCAGAATTTGCGGGATTACCCCGAACCGGTAGAGTTGGACCTTGCTGGCGCCGGTCGACGCCACACCTTCGACCTGCCGGTCATCGATATTCTCCAGCGCTTCAGAAAACAGCTTGCCGAGGGTGCCGGTATCGGTGAACCCGATGGCAAGCGCGCCAGTCAGCGGCCCGAGCCCGAAGGACCGGATGAAAATCAGGGACCATATTAAGTAGTCGATCCCGCGCAGGAAGTCGAACAGGCGGCGCACGCAGAATCGCAGGATTCCGGAGGGCGTGAAATTGCTTGCGGCGAGAAAGGCGAGCGGCAAGCCGGCGAATACCGCCGTCAGGGTTCCCAGCACCGCCATCAGCAGCGTTTCCAGCAAGGCAACAAAAACTTGGCCGTGCTGCCAGTCCGGGTTGCTCCAGAACGTCTCAAAGACATGGCTGATATTCGACCGGCCCTCCTTGAGGCGTTCGCCGCTCACGATCAGTTCGAAGATTTCGCCGGCTGAGTACTGAGTTAGCTCTGAATCGAATGGAAAAAAGAAATTCTCCCATCCGAAGAAGTAGCGGTGAATTTCGATCTTGGCCCGCGAAACCTGAATCCGCCGGTCGAGATCGGGCCGCGCATCGAATTTCACGTCGGTTGCCCGCAGCCATTCCGGCCGTTCGCCGGGCGGCAGGTCCGTCTGAATACCTCCTTCGGTGACGCGAACGGTCACCGTACCGTAATCCGGCGCGACGAACGTAAGGGTCTGGCCCTCGATTCTCGCGCGGTAGCCCTCGCCCAGATCGACTGTCACGGCGTCATCTGGCGCCATCGTCACCCATTCCGGCGGTTCGTCATAGGCCGCAGTCCGCTCACCCTCGACTGCCACCGAGATCTCATTTCGGCGGAGCGACTTGGTGACATGGACCTTGTGAGCGATGGCATCGCTCGCCACCAGCGCCGCGCGTTCCGGGTGAGCGCGGGCGATCAGGCCGGAAACGTCAAACGCAACCCAAGCATAAGCCAGGTAGGCAATCACGGCGATCACGATGCCGACGAGGATATAGGTCTTCCGGCGCATCGCCCGGAACGCGGCGACGGCCTCCGCCGGCGTGGCGCGTGGCGAAAAAGAATTTGAAACCGCCATCGCGGAGGCTCCTTCGCTCAGGCCTGGATGATGCGCCGCCGCACGTAGGACGACAGCTGGTCGATGGCGATAATGGTTAGGATCAGGAGCAGGAACAGCGCCGCTGTCTCGTCACCCGCGCCCTGGCCCCACCCGATGGTACGCCGGAGTTCCGAGCCGATGCCCCCGGCCCCGACAAAACCCAGGATGGCGGATGCCCGCACGTTCACCTCGAAGCGCAGCATGAAATAGCTGAGATAATTGGGCAGTACCTGCGGGATGACCGCAAACTTCATCCGCTGCAACCAGCCGGCGCCGACAGCCTGCAGGCCTTCGATCGGCCTGCGGTCGATGTTCTCGTTCACCTCCGAAAACTGCTTGCCGAGAGCGCCGGCTGTATGAAAGGCGACCGCGATCATCGCCGGCACCGGGCTGGTGCCCAGCACGAAGATCAGAAACAGCGCGATAATCAGCTCCGGAAACGCACGCATAATGTCCATCGCGCGCCGGGCGACCGGCACCAACGGCGGCCAGACATCCAGATTGCTGGTGCCAAGAAACGCGAGGATCATCGCGAATAGCCCGCCAAGGATGGTGGCGACCGCGGCGATGTTCAGGGTCTCCAGCAGGGCGGGCAGGAACTGTACCAGCAGACCCGGGAAATCCGCCCGCTTCTGCCATGCTTCTGCCACGATCTCGCCGGGATAGTCGAAAAACTTGGTCAACCCGGTGAGAAAATCGCCGGAATTCATGGAACTGGCCTGGTCATAGCCAGCCACCAGAATGACCAAAACAATCAGGATGAGCGCCCAGGTATAAACCGAGCGGCGTTTCTCGTCCGCGATGATACGCGGCCGCAGATCGGTCACGCCTGCCATCAACATGCGCTCCTGACTACAAGCGGGGACGGGGTCCGCCGGAACGGCAGACCCCTAAAAGCGATCCCTAGCGCGGTTATTGCGACTTCGCCTTGCGCGCTTCGATGATGCTTTCGTAATCTTCATGGCTGATGGGCGCGATCGCCTTGATCTTGCCTGCCATGAAGCCGTAAGCGCACTCCGGGTCCATCGATGCCAGGCTGGCGAGGAAGCCGGTGACCTTCAGTTTCACGTCTTCCGGCAGGTCCTGGGCAAGCACGATCGGGCCTTCCGGAATGACCTTCGACCGCCAGATTTCGACGAGTTGGGTCATGTCGATCAGTCCGGCGTCCACCGCCTTGCGCAGGGCACCGCTATTGTAGCCGTCTTCCCAGGCGCCGAGACCGTCCGCCCAGGTAACGCCGCCATCGATGTCGCCATTGAACACCGCGACGATGGTCTGCTCATGGCCGCCGGTGAAACGCACGTCGCCGAAATGCTCGCCCGGCTCCATCGGATAGCCGGCCCTCGGGATCTCGATCGAGGGAATCAGATAACCGGAGGTCGAGTTCGGGTCGCCGAAGCCGAATACCTTGTCCTTCATGTCGTCCAGGTTCCCGATGCCGCTATCGACACGGGCGAAGCCAATGGAATGATAGCCGAAGGAGCCGTCCTCGTTGATCTTGGTCAGCACCGGGTCGACGGCGTTCGGATTGGTCAGATGGACCTTCGCGTAGCCCGACGCCCCGAGCCAAGCCATGTCCAAGTTGCCGCCGAGCAGTCCTTCGATCACGCCGTTGTAGTCGGCCGGGGCGAAGATCTTGGTTTCTACGCCGAGCAACTCCTCAACGCCGGCACGGACGCACTCGTTGGAGCGAAGACGGTCCGAAGCATTCTCGCCGCCCAGGACGCCGATGCGGAACTCATCGATCTTGTCCTGGGCCACCGCGCCGGTCGCCAGGATGGCGGACGCCGCAAGCGCGCCCATCAGTGCCCGAAGTTTCATGGTGGTTCTCCTCATGAGGGGCTGGGGAACAAAAATAAAGGCCAAATCGGAAAGATGCT
>CAYYSC010000223.1:5024-5846 GCA_964474065.1 uncultured Rhodospirillales bacterium
AGGCAGCCGCCCGCCGCGCGTGTGCGCCAAGCGAGGTGCAGGTAATCGATTCATCGATCGCCTCCCCGCCGTAGATTTCGCGCACGGCGTCACTGTTCAGTTCGCTGGGCGGCCCGTCGAACACCAACGCTCCGCTGCGCATGCCGAGCACCCGGTCGCAGTACGTTCGAGCAGTATCCAAAGTGTGCAGGTTGCACAGAACCGTAAGATTTTCCGTCTCGTGAATCTCGCGCAGGGACCGCATCACGATTTCCGCGCTCAGGGGATCGAGGGAGGCAATCGGTTCATCTGCCAAGACCATCTTCGGGCTCTGCGTCAGGGCCCGGGCGATGGCCACCCGCTGCTGCTGGCCCCCGGAAAGCGCTTCCGCACGCTTCAGCGCCTGTTCTGCAATGCCCAGCCGTTCAAGGGCTGCCATGCCACGCTCAATCTCCTCTGCGCCGAAGATGTTAAACATGCTCTTCATGACGCCATGGCCATTCAGGCGGCCAAGCATGACGTTCGTGATGACGCTGAGACGCGGGACCAAATTGAACTGCTGAAAGATCATGGCGCAGTCGCGCTGCCAGGCCCGCTTAGACTTGCCACGGAGTGTCAGTACATTGCATTTGTCGATGACGACTTCGCCCCTGGTTGCCGGAGTCAGGCGGTTGATCATCCGGATCAGGGTGGATTTGCCGGCTCCCGACGGTCCGATAATGCCGATCATCTGGGGAGACCGCACCGCGAAACTTACATCGTCCACCGCCACGACGCCGCCGAACTGCTTGCGCAGCGTTTTGACTTCCACAAAACTCAGCACATCATCCTTGCTGGCAATGA
>CAYYSC010000224.1:0-5845 GCA_964474065.1 uncultured Rhodospirillales bacterium
CGGTAACCGACATGGGACAGGTCAATGGCAATGCCGAGGTCGTTCATGACCTGCACGACTTCGCGGCCGTAGGTGGTGAGGCCCGCGCCTTCGGGCTCCAGGCAGCCGTCGCCGATCATGTTCCGGTAGTTATAGGTGAGCTGCATGATGCGCAGCCCGAGTTTGTAAAAGAAATAGAGCCGGTCGATGCGGTCGGCGATGGGGCGGGTGTTCTGCCAGCCCAGAATCGCGCCGATCTTGCCGGCAGCCTTGGCCGTGGCGAAGTCGGACACCGTTTCGATTTGCATCCAGGCGCTGTCTGGCTGGGCGAAGCGCTCGTGCCAGCGGGCAATTTCGCTGCAGGCTTGCTCGAAGTCGCATTCGAAATTGCAGGCGGTGACGTTGATCGCATCGATCCCGCCCGCGCGGAGATCGTCCGGCCAGCCATCGGCGTGATACACAAGGCTGTCGATCACCAGCGCGTCGCGGTGGAGTTCCATGGCATCGGTCATGGAGGAGTATCCTTTCTGCCTTAACTACATCGCGGCAATGCCGCCATCGACCAAGAGCTCCGAGCCGGTCGTATAGCTGCTCTCGTCACAGGCCAGGAAGAGGATGGCGTACGCCACCTCGTGCGGCTGACCGACCCGGCCCATTGGCACCTGACGGCCGAGCTTTGCCAGTGCCTTCCCCCGCTCCATGGTCCCGGCGACTTCATCCAGGATCGGCGTGTCGACAAAGGTCGGATGGATCGAGTTGCAGCGGATCGCCAGCCCCTGGCGCGCGCAATGGAGTGCCACTGACTTCGATAGATGCCGTACGCCGGCCTTGGCCGAATTGTAAGCCGCCATGTTGTGCCCCGCTATCACGCCGGCGATGGACGAGATATTGACGATCGAGCCGGTTTGGGAGCGGCTCGCCGGATCGGCAAGGGTTTCGGCAATCGCAGGCACCCCGTGCTTGCAGCCAAGAAACACGCCGTCGAGGTCAATCGCGTGCACCCGGCGCCATTCCTCCATGCTGATCTCGGTAACGTTTTTGGTCAGCGCAATGCCTGCGCTCTGCACCAGCACATGCAGGCCGCCGAACCGGGCCTTGGCCGCCTGGATCGCCGCGACCCAGCTTATCTCGTCCGTTACGTCCAAGTAAGTGAAGGCCGCTGCGCTACCGAGCGACTCCGCCACGGCTTGGCCGCCAGCGGCATTGATGTCGGCGATCGCCACCCGCCCGCCTTCCTCCACGAACAATTCCGCTGTTGCCTTGCCGAGCCCGGAGGCACCTCCGGTGATCAGCGCGGTCTTGTTCTTCATGCGGCCGGGACGATTCGGCATCTACGGTAGCCTTGTGCAAGAAAACGGAATGAGGATCGGAACGCGGCATGCTGCCAGCATGCCCATGGCGGCGCAATGCGCTGCCTGGCTCGTGCCGCATATAGGTCTGGGCACACAGACGCGAGCAGCGATTCCCATCACAAAAAAAAGAGAGCCCGCGATCAACGAAGGCAGTCTGTATGCCTTTATCGGCAAGATTTTGGGAGATTTGCGAGGTGCCTTGAGTGTGCCGCTGGCCCGGATGGGCGACCAGTTCGGCACCTACCAAGCGATGCGCCGGAAACGTCAATGCAACATGATCTTTGAGGCGAGGCCTTAGCCTCGAGGTTCTGCACCGTCTGTTCGACATGAAAACGGCGCCGAGCCCAATGGCTGGCGCCGTCATCAAACCGGGAACAATACGCGGCGTCTCTAATTCAGGCGGCGTGGCAATTCCTCGATCGCGTGATCAATGGCAGCCTGTCCGGTTTCGCCCGCCATATCCTCCGCCAGCACTTGGCGGGTGGCATCGATGGCAACGTCCACTGCCTTGGACCGGACCTCACGAACGGCTTCCGCCTCAGCGTGAGAAATCTTTTCCAGCGCCTGCTCGCGTCGTCGGGCAATGGCTGCGTCCAGGCTTTCCTGGGCCTCCCGTTCGATCCGGGCGGCTTGATGATGCGCTTCCTCGATCATCGAAGCGGCAGTTTGATGCGCTTCCTGCTGCTTCTTCGCGATGTCGGCGTACATGGCTTCCGCCTCCTCGCGCAGGCGGCGGGCTTCATCCAACTGGCTGCGGATGTCGTTTGCCCGCTTGTCCAGCATGGCCGCGATCGGGGCACGACCCTTCCACCATACCAGTCCCAGAAAGATCAGGAGGGCAATGGCAACTGCACCGGTGGCACCCATCAGCGGGCCTCCATACTGGCGTCAACCGCAGATTCAAGACGGCTCCGATCGACGGGGCCGGGTCCGAGCCGGCCGATAGCCGCGTCTGCTACGTCCACGGCAATCGTCCGGAGATCTTGCAGCGCAGCGGTTTTCTCGTCGCCGATGCGCTTTTCCGCAGCGGCGGCCTGTTCGGCCAATTCCTGGGACAGTTTTTCCAGGGCGGCCGCTTGTTTTTCCGCCATGCGCGCTTGCGCGGCACGCAGTTCGGCCTGCGCGTCCGACCGCGCCTTCGCCAGATCTGCTTCGTACGCGGCGGTCATCGATTCGATCTCGTCCCGCCGTCGCTGCGCCAATTCCAGGTCACCCTGAATGCGCGCGTCCCGTTCGGCCAGCACTGCGGAAACAGTGGGAATGATCCGCGATTTCAGGACCCGGTAGAGGAAATAGAACACGATGACCAGCCAGAAGATCTGGCTAGCAAACCATGTGGGTTCAAACTGAGGCATAACGCGGCTCCGCCCACAGAAAAACTAAAGGGAAAGGCCGGGCATAAGGAGCGCCGGAAAGGCGCTATCGTGACCTTCGCCCTCTGTGTTGTTTGCGGAAGCAGGCGGCGCGTAAGCGCCCCTGCTCCGGCGAAACAGCAACCGCCCTTAAGCGAACAGGGCGATCAGCGCGACGATCAAGGCAAACAATGCGATCGCTTCCGTCACCGCAAAGCCGATCCAGATGTTCGGGCCGATCTCGTCCTTCGCGGCCGGATTGCGGGCAATGGCGGCAAAGTAGGAGGACCACACATTGCCCACCCCGAGGCCCGCACCGATCATGCCGATCGCAGCCAAGCCCGCGCCGATCATTTTCGCTGCTTCTGCATCCATGTCCTTAACTCCTTTGGAAACTCGTTCGAGCGATTGCTAGAGGGGGATCCAACGCACCGTCGATCAGTGCAGATGAATTGCGTCGTGCAGGTAAATGCAGGTCAGGATTGTGAAGACGTAGGCCTGCAGCACTGCCACCAGGAACTCTAAAGCGGTGATGCCTACTAAGAACGCCAGCGGCAGAATGCCAGCGACTCCCATAAGCACGGTGAACCCGCCGATCACCTTTAGCAGGGTGTGCCCCACCATCATGTTGGCAAACAGACGCACCGAAAGACTGATCGGGCGGGAGAAATAGGAAACCAGTTCAATCGGTATCAGGATGATGCCGGTCCACCATGGCGCGCCCTCCGGGAAGAAGAGGCGGAGGAAATGGGCCCCATGCCGGATGATGCCGAGGATCGTGACGGCGACGAAGATCACCGCCGCCATCGTGAAGGTCACGATCAGATGGCTGGTGAAGGTGAACGACCCTGGAATCATGCCGAGCACGTTGCCGAACAGTACAAACATGAACAGGGTAAAAATCAGCGGAAAATACTGTTTGCCTTCGTCGCCCACATTGTCCCGAACCATGTGTGCGGGAATATTGTAGAGCATTTCGCCAAGGCTCTGCAGCCGGCTCGGTACCAAGTCCGCTTCCCGGAAAGCCAGTTTCATCAGGCCATAGGACACCACGGCGGCGATAACCATCCATAGCGCCGAATTGGTAAAAGAAACGTCGAAGCCCGCGATACTGATATCCAGGATTGGCTGGATTGCGAATTGGTGCAGCGGGTCGATTGCCTTTTCGGCGTGTTCGACGAGTTCAGCGCCATTCTGCGCCGCATCTGAATGTTCAGTCGATGCCACAGCTCTTACCTGCTCGTTTCGCGCGTCTTACTCGAACCAAGGTCCTCTGACGCCTGCTTTGCGTCCCGCCGCTTGCGATCGATCTCGCGGGCGGTCCGCATCACATTCGCCACCGCAGCGCCAAAACCCAGAATGCAGAATACAATCAGCATCAAGGGCTTGGTGCCCAGCCAGTCGTCCAACACCCACCCGATCCCGACACCGACGCCAAGCGCCGCCAGTATCTCGACCACAATGCGAAAGCCGACCGCCGCGCCCGACATCGAAGAGGCGCTCTTTTTCGGACGCGATTTTCCGGCGTGACGCTCGCGGGCAGCCGCAAGCCTCTTGTCGAATTCGTCCGGTGTTTCGGGTTCGGCCATCGACGTAAAGACCCGGATCGCTGTTTGTTGCAGCGGCGGCCTTCAGGCGCCTATGTCCCGTCCCGAGAGCGGCCGCCTCGGTGCAAGGCGAGCGGACAATAGTCGGGGCTTCGCGAAAGGGTCAATGCATTGGAGCGAGTCTTGCGCCCACTTGCCACAGCAGTGGCGCGGGTGGCGCTACAGCTCGACGGCCGCCCCTTTCAGAGCCGGCATGTCAGACGGGGCGCTCTATTCCGCCGCGCGCAGCGAGGGGGAGGGTTTGCGGAGTTCATCAGCCCGGCGCAGGTCAACCGAAACCAGATGAGAAACGCCCCGCTCTTCCATCGTTACACCATAAAGACGGTCCATGCGGGCCATGGTCAACCGGTGGTGGGTGATGCAAAGAAAGCGGGTGCCTGCCTCGTCCGCGATCTCCTCGATCAGGCGGCAGAACCGGTCGACGTTGGCGTCGTCCAGCGGGGCATCGACCTCGTCCAATACGCAGATCGGGGCCGGATTGGTCAGGAAAGCGGCGAACAGCAGCGACAACGCCGTCAGCGCCCGCTCCCCACCCGACAGCGCGGTGAGAGGCTGGGGTTTCTTGCCCGGAGGGCAAGCGTAGACTTCGAGCCCCGCTTCCAAAGGGTCGTCGTGGCCGACGAGGCGGAGTTGCGCCTCGCCGCCGCCGAACAGGCGGCTGAACAGCCGCTCGAAGTGCCCGTTCACGCTCTCGAAGGCTTCCAGCAGTTTCTGGCGCGCATTCCGGTTTAGATCGCCAATGCCGCGGCGCAGCTTGGCGATGGCGGCGGTCAGGTCTTCTCGCTCCGCCGTGAGGGAGGCGAGGCGCTCCTCCAATTCGTCGATTTCCTTGTCCGCCCGAAGGTTAACGTCGCCAAGCCCGGCCTGCTCCCGGTCCAGCCGTTCGAGCCTCTGGCTGAGTTCATCGGGGCTGACGCCTGTCGGCGGTTCGGGCAAGCTGCCAGGGTCGAGCGAGAGGCGTTCCTGCAGTCGTTCGGCCAGATTCGAGGAAGCTTGCTGAGCCTGTTCGTAGACGGCATCGGCGCGGATCCGGTCCGCGCTCGCCGCCGCTGCTGCGGCTTCGGCCGATTTCAGTTCGCGGTCACGCTCGGCGAGTGTCGTTTCGGCAGCAATCAGCTTGTCGGCGGCCACGCGCCGGTTCGCCTCCGCGTCCACTAGTGTCTCGGCAAGTTCCGCCAGCGCGGCCGCAAGCTGGGCCGGCCGCTCCGCCAGGTCGGCGGATCGAACTTGTTCCTGGACGAGGCGGGCTTCCAGCGATTCGCGTTGGGCGCCGCCGGAACGCTTTTCCCATCCGGCAATCTCCCGCTCGATTGCTTTCAGGCGACTGCTTCGCGCTTGGCCTGCATGGGCATGCCGGTCGTGCGCGTCGCGCGCAGCTAGCCACGCATTGCGGGCGTCGTTGGCAGCAGCCTTGGCGGTGGAAACCGTAGCCTCCAGCGTATCGGGAGCGGCGGCCTTTTCAAGCGATGCGGTCGCATCCTCCACCCGCTCGCGCCACGCGGTCAGGTCCGCTTGCAGCCGCTCCAATGTCTCCGCCAGCGCCTGCACGCGGGAG
>CAYYSC010000225.1:0-5843 GCA_964474065.1 uncultured Rhodospirillales bacterium
ATTGCTCCGTCAGATTCCCGAATTGGAGTTGCTTGAGATCGCTGACGGGCTGCTACGCTATTCCAATAATCTGTCCGCTGAACTGGTCGGACTGACGGTTGCGACACAACTGGCCCGGGCGCCGCAATCCCTGGAAGAAAGCGCGGATGTAGTCCGTTCCTGGGCGGCGCGTTCGGTGCCGGCCTTCGGGCACGCAGGCATGCGCTGGCCGAACCAGTCAGGCCTTTCCGGCGAGGCCCGCCTTTCGCCAGAGGCGTTAATGGACCTGTTGCTGGAAGTGCGCAACCGCACCTATGGAGATCGCCCGTTTCTCGAACTGCTGTCGGAGCCGCGATGGAGCGAAGGCGACAGCGGTCTGACCGTTCGGGCGAAATCCGGGACGATGAGCTATGCCCGAGGGCAGGCGGGCCTTCTGACGACGCCGGACGGGCGGCCTTTCCTGTTCGTCCTGATGCATACCGATTTCGATGCCCGCGCCCGGTTCGAAAGAAACCCGCTCCGTTTCGGCAATCCGGTCCGCCGGCAGGCGGGACGGTGGCTTGACCGCGCCCGCCGCCTGGAGCGCGCCATCCTGCGCCACTGGGCGGAAACCCTTTAGCTTCGGTGCACGCAGGCAGGTCTTTCCGTTTGCGGTGAACTGCCCCAAGATACCGTTACACCATAAACAAGCAGAACCGTTCGAGGAGACCGCCTCCATGGCGAAAGTGTTCGAGGGCCTTCGGGTGATCGACTTCACCCAGGTGATCGCCGGTCCGTATTGCAGCTACCAGTTGGCGTTGCAGGGCGCGGATGTCATCAAGCTTGAGAACCCGAAGGGCGGCGATCAGGGCCGGGTGATGATGGCGGGGGGGCCGGAATTTCTTGAAGCGGGCCAGTCTACGCTGTTCATGGCGTTCAATGCCGGCAAGCGTTCGCTTGCCCTGGATCTGAAAAATCCGCAGGCGCGCGAGGTCATCCTGAAGCTGGTGGCGGAATCGGACGTGGTGGTGGAAAATTTCAAGGCCGGGCAAATGGCCAAGCTCGGTTTGGATTATGCCACGCTCAGTCGGATCAATCCGAAACTGGTCTACTGCTCGATTTCAGGCTTCGGGGCGAGCGGACCGCTGGCGGGGAAGGCCGCTTATGACCCCGTCATCCAGGCCTATTCGGGCATGATGACCCTTACGGGCTTCGAAGGCGTTACCGGCCCGACCAAGGTCGGATTCTGGGTAACCGACGTCGCGGCGGGCATTCACGCTGCCTACGCCATTTCCTCCGCTCTTTTCGCGCGCGAGCGGACCGGGCAGGGGCGGTACATCGACCTGTCGATGCTGGACGCCGCCATTGGCTTTATTTCGCCGATGGTGCTGCACTACCTGAACTGCGGAATCATGCCGGGGCTGATGGGAAATGGCAGCCCAGTGGCGCCCGGGGCCCCGAGCGTCTATCCAACAGCGACGAACTCCATTCAGGTTTCGCCCGCCACCCAGGCGCAATTCGAAAAAATGTGCGATGCCATCGGCCGCAGCGATATGAAGACCGATCCGCGGTTCGCCACGCGGGAAGCGCGGGCCGAGAACGCACCGGCGATGTTCGAAGAATTCTCCAAGACTTTCCAGAGCGGAAAGGCGAAGGCCTGGGAGGCGAGGCTGGAAGCGGTCGGCGTACCGGCGGGCGTGGTGAACACCGTGCCGGACATGCTGGAGGACCCGCAGGTCAAGCACCGGGGAACAATTAAGAATGTGCCGCCTCCTACGGGGCTGAATAAAGCGATGGCGATGGTAAATGCGGCCTTCCACTTGAACGAAGGGTCGCCCGGCGTCAGCGGCCCTCCGCCGCACATCGGTCAGCATACCGATGCAGTTCTGAAAGAATTCGGCTTTGCCCGGGACGATATCGAGTCGTTAAGAAGCGCCGGGGTAATAGGATAGTCAGAAGGCCACACGGATTTTCTTCCGGCGGTTTGTTCTGGCGGAGTGCGGCAGTAGTACCCAGTTCCGGATGGAACGGGGTGTTGCGATCACGTGTTTTATTGGTCAGCGGCGCGCTACGGGGCGCCCCAACCTGGGAGATTATCCATGAATGCACGCAAGCTGGCCTCCGAAGATATCGGCATTCCGACGTTTAGGGCAGAGCCCGGGGATGGGGGGGTATTCTCTTTGGGGAGTCACGCGCGGGCGAAGGACGCTCTCGACTTCGGTCTCAGCACGTACGAACCCGGTTTTCATATTTTCGTCGTAGGCGCAGAGCGCAGTGGCCGTCTCACTCAAACGATGGCCTATCTGCGCGAGAAAATGAGCGAGAAAGATCCCCCGCCGGACTGGCTCTACCTCAATAATTTTCGCCATCCGCACCGGCCGCGGCCCTGCAAGGTTCCGGCCGGGATGGGCCGGCGTTTCAGGGATCGGGTCGCGCAAATGATTCCGGACATCCGGGAGGCATTGCAGCGAGCCTTCGAGGAAGAGTCGCATCAATCCGAACTGCAAGAGCCAACCCAGCGGCTGCAGGAGGGGGTCAACCAACGGCTCGCCGAAGCGCGGGCCGAGGCGGAAAAGCACGGTCTGACCATCGTGCAGACCCAATCCGGCCCCGCGGTCAAACCGACCGATGAGTTGCAGGCGAAAATGAACGAGATGTCGGCAGACGAGATGTCCGACATCCAGTCCAAAGCCCAGGAGATCGGCCAGCAGCTTTCGGAGATCAATCGCTGGGCTGCGAAGCAGCAGCGCGAGGTGGCAGAGCAGGGGCGCGAACTATCGAAGAAGATCGCAGACGAGGCGATCCAGGAGTTGATCCAGGACGTCGCACAGGAGTTTGAGGGACAAGGCCGCCTGCAGCGCTGGCTGGAGCAAGCGCGGATGGATATGCTGGACAGTCTCCAGCGGTTTGCGCCGCAACAGCCGCAAGGTGCGCCGCCCATGGAACCGCCGGAGCAGCGCTACGCGGTCAACCTGTTCGTCGATAACGGCGAGAATGAGCACCCGGAGGTAGTGCTCGAACCGAACCCGACCTATGTTAATTTGTTCGGCCGGGCTGAATACCGCCAGGCAGGGGTGCGGCTCGAAACCGACTACAGTCTGCTGCGGCCGGGCGCACTCCACCGAGCCAATGGCGGAGTTCTGGTGCTCCGTGCCGATGCCCTGGCGGTGCAGCCCTTTAGCTGGCTGTTCCTGAAAGGGGCCCTCCGTGATGGCGAGATCCAGATGGAGGATCTGCGGCAGCAGGCTGCTGCGATCCCGATTGCAGGCACACCGCGGCCGAAGCCGATCCCTCTCGACGTCAAGGTGGTGCTGATCGGCGCGCCGCAATGGTTCCAGACGTTTTTCCATGCCGATCCGGATTTTCAAACGCATTTCCGTATCAAGGCAGAGATCGACAACGACATGCCGGCGAACGAAGAGAACCTGGCCCATTATGCAAGCCTGTTGCAGGAACTGGCAAAAAAGCATGGCGCGGACGGATGCGAGCCGGAGGCGATTTCGCGGTTGCTGGGCTGGGCTAGCCGCTTGGCGTACGACCGCACCAAGCTCTCTTCCCGCTTCGAGATGCTGGAGGACATCATTGCCGAAGCCCGGGTGCGAACCAAGAGTGGGCCAATCAGCGGGAGATGCGTGCACGAAGCGATTGCCGAGCGCCGGGAAAGAAATGCCCGGGTCGAAGACAAGATGCATGAGTTCATCGCCGACGGTACCGTGTTGATTGAGACTGACGGGCGAGTAGTCGGCCAAGTCAATGGGTTGGCGGTCCATGACCAGGGCGATCACGCCTTCGGTGTACCGGCGCGGGTGACCGCCCGCGGCTCTGCCGGTCGCAAGGGCGTGGTGAATATCGAGCGGGATGTCGCCATGGGTGGGCCGATCCAGCAGAAGGCGGCGATGATCCTTCAGGGATTCCTTTCCGGCCAATTTGCACGCCGGATCCCGGTCTCGTTTACCGGATCCATCACCTTTGAGCAAAGCTATGGGGGGGTTGAGGGCGACAGCGCCAGCCTTGCCGAAGCGGTTGCCATTATCTCCGACCTCGCGGGGCTGCCGGTCCGGCAGGATATCGCGATCACTGGCTCCATGAATCAGCGGGGTGAAGCTCAGGTCGTGGGTGGAGTAGCCCACAAGGTGGAGGGTTTCTTCCGGGCCTGTCAGGATAAACCGAGCGGCCTGAGTGGAAACCAGGGTGTGATCGTGCCCGACATGAATACCCGAGGACTGGTGGTGGAAGAAGAGGTCGCGGACGCTATCGCCGACGGGAGCTTTCATGTGTGGTCCGTGAAGCACGTCAACGAAGCGTTGGAATTGCTACTCGATGCAACTTGCGGCGAGCCGGACGAATCGGGGCATTACCCTTCCGATACGATATTCGGCAAGGTGGAAGCGCAACTACTTGAATTTCATGAGAATTTGGCTGCGGTATGGCAATCGGAAGCGTGACAACTCTTGCTTGAAGCCGATACTTCCATTAAAGGTGGAGTAACGTAATGGTATCGGGAAACGAACATGAAAATCCGGTCGGCGACAATTGCAGTAGCAGCCTCCATGCTGGTTCTGGGGCCGTTCGTATCAACGGGACATGCAACCACGTTGAGCGGTGTTACCTCCTTTGGCCCATCGACTTCCTCTCTCGGCGGTTCGTCGGGTGTGTTCCCGATCCATGGCAATTTTGACTTGGTCATCAATTTTCAGGGGAGCGGTTTTACACAAGAAATCAAGGACGCGTTCACCTCAGCCGAGAATTTTTGGGAATCGCGGATTCTCGGCTATCGCGATCCCGAATTGGCCCAGATCACCAGCCTGACGATCGATGCGTCCGTGCCCGTGATCGACGGGCTTGGCGGTGTGCTGGGGCAGGCCGGAGCCACCCACGCCCTCTTCGGGACAAACTTTGTCACACCCACGGCGGGCCTGATGAAGTTCGACAATGCCGACGCCAACAACTTGTTGGGTCAGAGTGTATTCGATGATGTGGTCCTGCACGAAATGGCCCACGTAATGGGTTTCTCCAATTCCCTTTGGCGTCTGAATTCCGAGCATACCGGTATTACTTCCACAACCGATACGACCTATACGGGGGACCGGGGGCTTTCCACCTATCGTGATGAGTTCGACATGACAGCCAATCACGTGCCGGTTGAGGACAGTCACGGGTCCGGCACGGCCTACAGCCATTGGGACGAGGAACTGTTCGCCAATCACCGGGCAAACACCGGAAACTCGCGTAACCCAGAACTCATGACAGGGTTCCTCGATGTGCTGCCGCCCCAGATTTCCGATACGACGGTCGCCAGCTTCGGCGACATTGGCTACGCGACCGATGTCGTGCCGCTTCAAGGCATTACGCACGCGGATTTTGGCGACCCATCGCCCAGTTCCGACGTGGAGATCAGGCCCGTTTCCGCGGTCCCAATCCCGGCATCCGCGCCGCTCCTCCTCGCGGGGCTGGCAGCTTTTGGCATTCTCCGACGCCGGGCGCGCACTCGGGCGCTTTGGGAGACAAACTGACCAGCCGTAACCTCGAAAGCTGGCGATCTTTCGCCAGCTTTTTTGTCCCGGTATCCATGTCCTTATGATTGGCTCCAAGCGCCGTCACGAAAATGTTAGCGGACGGCCATCCGGCTGCAATCTTCTTCGAGTATCTCCCATTGCCTTCGGAAATTCACGGCAACAAAGGGAGTTCCAATGTCTAGCCTGTTAACCACGCGCCGCCAGCTGCTGAAGAGCAGCGCCGCGGGTTTTACCCTGGCTGCTTCCTCAACCCTGGCGCGCCCGGCTCTCGCGACTGCCGGGCGCCCGCTCATCACGCATGGCATCCAGTCCGGCGACATTGCCGCCAACTCCGCGGTGGTCTGGAGCCGCGCCGACCGCCCTTCCCGG
>CAYYSC010000226.1:0-3530 GCA_964474065.1 uncultured Rhodospirillales bacterium
GTGGCCGAGTTGGGGAATCGCGCGGCCGCGGTACCTTGCAACCTTGCCGACGCCGACGCAGTCGATTCGTTGGTGGGGACGGTTGAAGAGGCCATCGGCGGGCTCGATATACTGGTAAACAACGCCGGCCTCACGCGCGATGGCCTTGCCATGCGAATGAAAGACGAGGACTGGCAGACTGTCCTGGATGTAAATTTGACTGCTGCATTTCGGCTGTCGCGTGCAGCATTGCGGGGAATGACTCGTAGCCGCTTTGGGCGGATCGTTGGCATTACCTCTGTGGTAGGCGTCACAGGCAATCCCGGACAAGCGAATTACGCGGCCTCCAAAGCTGGAATGATCGGATTCAGCAAGTCTTTGGCGGGGGAAGTCGCTACCCGTGGAGTAACGGTGAATTGCGTGGCTCCGGGCTTTATCGAGACGGCGATGACCGGAGCGCTCAATGAAAAACAACGCGCAAGCCTGATGCCCAGGATCCCGGTGGGCCGCATGGGAACGCCCGAGGATGTGGCAAGTAGCGTCGTCTATCTCGCGAGCGAGGAAGCCCGGTATGTTACCGGTCAAACCCTCCACGTGAACGGCGGTATGGCAATGATTTAACTTAAGGCTTGGAATTTACCAGAGGCGGTTATGCAAGGTCCGCGATCGTCCGCTTCTTTGTGTAGCAGGGTTTGTCAAATGATGGTAACACCCCGGCACATTGTGTAGGGAACCTTTCTTTATCGTGCGTGCGGAATATATCCGCCATGTCAAAGTGACGTTCCTCTCAATCCACCAACATCGGAAAAGCAAGGATCCGTATCATATGAGCGAAGTTGCCGAGAAAGTACGCCAAATCGTTGTCGAGCATCTGGGTGTCGATGAGGAAAAGGTCACCGACAACGCGACCTTTATCGACGACCTCGGCGCGGATTCGCTGG
Organism: uncultured Rhodospirillales bacterium; assembly: GCA_964474065.1. Lineage (GTDB taxonomy): Bacteria > Pseudomonadota > Alphaproteobacteria > Bin95 > Bin95 > JACKII01. The sequence continues at coordinate 921 of CAYYSC010000226.1, forward strand.
ATACGGTTGAGTTGGTAATGGCGTTTGAAGAAGCTTTTGGCGTCGAGATCCCGGACGATGCCGCTGAAAAGATTCAGAGTGTGAAGGACGCGATTGACTATATCGAAAAGAATACCTGATCCGGGCAGAGAGCGCGGCGGGCCGCTCGTTGTTTTCCCGCCTGCTGGAGGTTAACGATGCGACGCGTTGTGGTAACAGGCTTGGGCTTGGTAACGCCGCTCGGATGCGGCGTAGAGGCCGTGTGGAAACGGCTCATTGCCGGCGAATCGGGGCTAGGTCCGATCGACCGCTTTGGGGCGAGCGACCTGCCGGCCCGTGTTGCGGGGCAGTTGCCGGAAGGAGACACGGCCGAAGGGCTGTGGAATGCGGATGATTGGGTTGAAAAGCGCGAACAGCGCAAGATCGATCCGTTCATTACCTATGGAATTGCCGCGGCCCAGCAGGCTGTCGACGATTCTGGTTGGAAACCGGAGGATGAGGAAGAGCGCTGCCGGACCGGCGTCATGATCGGTTCTGGCATCGGCGGGCTCGGGACAATCGCTGATACCGCGGTTACCCTGCACGAGAAGGGGCCGCGGCGGGTCTCGCCGTTCTTCATTCCCGCTGCGCTCATCAATCTCATCTCCGGCCAAGTGTCCATTCGGTTCGGCTTCAAAGGGCCGAACCATGCGCCGGTTACGGCGTGCGCGACCGGGGCTCACGCGATCGGCGATGCCGGACGCCTGATCGCATTCGGCGATGCGGACGTGATGGTGGCTGGCGGCTCGGAGGCGGCGATCTGCAGGCTCGGCATTGCGGGGTTTGCGGCGGCACGTGCACTGTCGACCGGCTTCAACGACCAGCCAACCCGAGCCTCCCGGCCATGGGACAAGGACCGTGATGGATTTGTAATGGGCGAGGGCTCCGGCGTTATCGTGCTGGAGGAGTATGAGCACGCCAAGGCCCGGGGCGCGAAAATCTATGCAGAGCTTCGCGGCTATGGACTGTCCGGCGATGCCCACCACATCACCGCGCCGGCGGAAGACGGCGATGGCGGTTTCCGGGCCATGAAATCCGCAATAAAGCATGCAGGTTTGAGAGCGACCGACATCGACTACATCAACGCGCACGGCACCTCCACGCCGCTGGGGGACGAAATCGAGTTGGGCGCCGTCAAGCGGCTATTCGGCGACCATGCCTACGATCTCGCGATGTCATCGACGAAATCGGCAATTGGACACTTGCTTGGTGCTGCGGGGGCCGTTGAAGCAATTTTCTCGATCCTCGCAGTGCGTGACGGCGTGTTGCCGCCGACCTTGAACCTGGAGAATCCGTCGGAGGGCTGCGACCTCAATCTGGTTCCGATTGAATCGCAGAAGCGAAACGTGCGGGCCGCACTCTCAAACTCTTTCGGGTTCGGCGGCACGAACGCCTCTTTGGTTTTCGCCCAAGCCTAGACGGAGAGGAGCCGGATAGCGTGCGGCTGCTGGCGTTTATCCTTCTGCTCGCCGCCGCCGCCGCTGGCGGCGCTTTTCTCTGGTTTCAGAATGCTGTGGTCAGTCCAGGCCCGTCAACCGAATCTACCCGGGTTCTGGTTGAGCGCGGTAGCGGCTTGGCGCGCGTCAGCCAGCAACTCGAAGCGGCGGGTGTCATTAAGCATGCCCGCATGTTCCAAGCCCTGGCTACGTGGCAGGGCAAGGAAACCGCGCTGAAGGCCGGGGAGTACCTTCTTCCTGCTGGCGAAAGCATGGTAGCAATATTGGATAGGCTGGTGGCCGGGGATGTCATTGTCCACCGCTTGACCTTCCCGGAAGGAATCACAACCCACGCTATCCTTGCGCAAATTCGGGCTACCGAAGGCTTGACTGGCAATGTGCCGGAGGAACTGCCGGAAGGCAGCCTCATGCCAGCCTCCTACGATTTCGTTTGGGGCGATAGCCGCGCGGCCATCCTTAATCGCATGCAGAAGTCTATGCAGGACGCAGTTGCAGAAGCCTGGGAAGCGCGCGCCGAAGACATTCCCTTGCAGACGCCCGAGGATCTCGTGATCCTGGCTTCGATCATCGAGAAGGAGACTGGGCTTGAGGGAGAGCGGGGAGAGGTGGCTGGGGTGTTCGTGAACCGGCTTCGGAAGGGCATGAAGCTGCAATCGGACCCTACCACGATCTACGCAGTTACGCGGGGCAAGAAAACGCTGGGCCGCGGATTGCGTCGCAGCGAGCTGGCAAAGGCCGATCCTTATAACACCTATCATGTTGGGGGGCTGCCGCCCGGGCCGATTGCCAATCCCGGCAAGGACGCGCTTATGGCCGCGGCCAATCCGATGGAAACGGATGCCATCTACTTTGTTGCGGACGGAACGGGGGGTCATGCCTTTGCCCGGACCCTAGAGGAGCACAACCGGAACGTCAGGCGGTGGCGGGCGATTGAGCGCAAGCGGAAGGCAAAGCAATGACGATTCGTTCCATGACCGGCTTCGGCCGGGCATCGGGAAACACCGACGGCCTAGCTTGGGCTTGGGAGGTGCGCAGTGTCAACGGCCGCGGCCTTGACTTGCGCCTTCGCTTGCCCAACGGCTTGGAGCTACTCGATCCGCCGGTCCGTAAACTTGCCGGAGGCATGTTCGTTCGT
>CAYYSC010000226.1:3540-5823 GCA_964474065.1 uncultured Rhodospirillales bacterium
CGTGGCAACATTTCGATCAACCTTCAGGTCCAGCGCGAGCGTGCGGAAAATCGATATCGCCTGAATCGCGACTGGCTGGAAGCCGTCAACGAGGCGGCGCGGGAGCTTCGACGGCATGGAGGCGGAGATGCGTACGGCCTGATCCAGCCGGAAGGCTTGCTGGCGCTGCGTGGCGTGATTGAGCCTGTCGAGGACGGTCTTCAAGACGGGATGAGCGACGCCCCCCAGGCGGAATTGCTGAATGGGGCGGAAGAGGCTCTCGGTGCATTGCACACCGCTCGCCAGGCGGAGGGAGCTGCCCTTTATGAGACCTTGGTCGGCCATCTGGATACTGTTGCTCGCCTAACCGAAACAGCGAAACAGACGGCCGCGACGCAGCCCCAGGCGGTCCACGAGCGGCTTTTGCGGGCCGTGGGCGATGTCATGAACCAGGCGCCGTCCTTGCCGGAAGATCGTATTGCGCAGGAAGTGGCGCTGCTGGCGGCTAAGGCGGACGTGCGGGAGGAGCTTGACCGGCTTGAAGCGCACATTGCGGCCGGACGTGATCTGCTCGCGGCCGGCAAGCCCTGCGGCCGTAAGCTGGAATTCTTGGCGCAAGAGTTTCACCGGGAAGCCAACACGCTGGGGAGCAAATCTCAGGACATTGAGATGACGCGAGTTGGCTTGGATCTCAAGGCCACCATCGACCAAATTCGGGAGCAGGTCGCTAACGTTGAATAGCGGCCAGCTGAACAGGGAGTCCCGCTCGAATGGATGCCGTCTTGCGCCGCCGTGGTCTGATGCTGGTTCTTTCCTCGCCTTCGGGGGCAGGGAAGACCACGATCTCGCGGCGCTTGCTGAACGAAGATCCCAACCTCCGCATGTCGGTGTCCGCCACGACCCGGGCCAAACGGCCAGGGGAGACAGCAGGCGTGGACTATCATTTTGTTGATGCCCATGAATTCAGCCTGATGCTGAACCGTGGCGACCTTCTGGAATACGCAAAGGTCTTTGATTATTATTACGGTACTCCACGCCGACCGGTGGTCGCGGCCCTTGCTGCAGGACAAGATGTGCTGTTCGACATCGACTGGCAGGGCACACAGCAACTCCGGGAATCCGCGCGGGAAGATTTGGTCTCGGTGTTCATCCTGCCGCCCTCGACCCGAGCGCTGGAGGAGCGTCTCACAAAGCGCGCCCAAGACCCCCTGGAGGTGGTTGCCCGCCGTATGGGCGAGGCTTCCTCCGAGATGAGCCATTATCCAGAATATGATTACGTCATCGTCAACGACGATCTGGAGGCAAGCGTGGCCCGCGTTCAGGCGGTTCTGGCCGCCGAACGCTGCCGACGGGCCCGGCTCGTCGGCCTCGGTGAGTTTGTTCGGGGCCTGCAGGCCGGCTATTGAGTTGCAGGGTCTCGGGCGGACTCGTAGGCGACCGCGAGCCTAACGAAGTCTTCCGGATCCAACTCCTCGGCCCTTGCCGATCCAGCGATACCCGCTCGGTCGAGCAGAGTGTCCGGAGCGGAAGCCCAGCTTTTCAAGCTGGAACGCAGGATTTTCCGCCGTTGGCCGAAAGCAGCAGCGGTACATGCTTCCAAGGTTTTGAGACGGCAAGGAAGCGGGCGTTGCCGAGGTATCAAGTTTACAAGCGTCGATGCCACCTTGGGCGGCGGATGGAAAGCGCCCGGTGCCAAGTCGAACGCCTTCTCTACTCGGCAAAGGACCTGCGTCACTACGGAGAGACGGCCGTAAGCCTTGGTTCGCGGAGATGCTGCCAATCGCTCGGCGACCTCTTTCTGAAACATCAGGGTCAGGCGGTCGAACGCTTCGATCTGTGCCAGCCACTTGGTCAGCAGCACCGTCGAAATGTTGTATGGGAGGTTCGCGACGATCTTGCGCGGCGGACTGCCGAGCGCCGTTAGGTCGGCTTCCAGCGCATCTCCTTCAACCAGTTTTAGGCGCCCCGGATAAACGGCTGCCAGTTCTGCCAACGCGGCGAGGCAACGCGGATCGTATTCAATGGCGACCACCTGCTCCGCCCCCGCTGCCAGCAACGCGCGGGTGAGCCCTCCGGGACCGGGACCGACTTCGAACACCGTGCTTCGGGTGAGGTCGCCAGCTGCGGCGGCGATGCGGGCGATCAGGCGAGGGTCGGTAAGGAAATGCTGGCCGTAGCGCTTTAATGGCGCCAGTCCATGGGCTGCGATCACGTCTTGCAGGGGCGCAAGCGACGGCGGGCTGGAGGAAGAGTTAGTTGGCGGCGCGGCGGCGGGCGATTTCGTCAGCCATGCGGAGGGCGGCG
>CAYYSC010000227.1:0-5813 GCA_964474065.1 uncultured Rhodospirillales bacterium
ACGGCTCTGAACACTCTTTCCCTACACGACGCTCTTCCGATCTGCCGCGGCCGGACCCGAGACCCCAGCCTGCGCCGCGGCGAGACCCGCAGCCTCCCAGGCAACAGGAACCGACCGTGGCCGACGCAATGGCATTCTTTGTCGGAACGTGGCAGGCGACGATGCCAACCGGGCAGGGTTCGTTTACGGCTCAGGTTACCTACGCGCCAGATCGGACTTACCGAGTTGTTCTTAATTACCCCCAGGGCCCGACTGAGGTGTATGGGACTTGGTCTGCCAAGCAGCTCAGCGACAGAAGCGTACAGATCGATGCTGTGCCGACCGATTGGTCGCCAAAGCAATACTGTAACCCCTACGGCCACTGTCAGCCAAATTACCAATATGCTTCACAAGTCGTTGTCCATTTGATTGATCAGAATCAAGTAAACGCCGAGGGAGTTGTGTGGCGGCGGCTGCGATGAGGCTGATACAACTTGGGGGCGGCGGAGATTGTTGATGTCTTGTTCATGCATGGGCAAGGCGCATCTGGTCACGGGGTGCTGTTCCCCAGTGGTTGTCTGGATCGAAATCAAAGATTTCGCTAGTCAGCGCTTTACGGCAATGAAGGTCGCGTGTTCACCGGCCTGCATTTTGTCTTTTATCCGGGCTTCCGTGCGGATTACGGAGCCGGTTAGCACGTCGCGGGCGTTGACCGCATTTGGCCAGTGCGGCAGCAGCCTTCCGCGGTAGTCGTAGATCCAGTCCTCGCCTTCGATCACATTGTGGCCACGCAGCATGAACTCAGCCCCGTCGAAGGAGCCCTCCAGGGTCAGCCCCCATTCGTCGAGACTGCCCCAGCCTTCCGATTTGAGCAGGCCGGTCAAACGGCCTCCCTCGTTCCCTTCGAGCACAAGCTTCGCTGTTGCAAAGCGCAGGTCGTTGAAGGGTTTGCGGAGATCCGGCTCGTCGCGGAAGGCGCGGTATGACCAAGCCCCCAGAAGATCATCAATACTCATAACGCCCCCTCGCTCGAATGATGATCCCGCAGCGCCAACGGGAATGCCGCCAGCGCTGCCCGTCGCCTACAGGCCCAGCACCCGCTTGGCGATAATGTCCCGCTGGATTTCGTTGGTCCCGCCGTAGATCGAGGCGGCCCGGCGGAGCAAGTGCTCATTCATGGCGCCCCGGCCGTGGTCGGGGACGGCAACATCGACGTTGGCGTCGATGCGCAATGCCTCCCGCTCGTAGGGGTGGGCGTAGTAGCCGAGTGCTTCAACCAGCAATTCATTCAGCGCCTGCTCGATCTCCGTGCCGTTGATCTTCAGCAGCGACGCCTCGGGCCCGACGGTTCCGCCCCCAGTTTCGCGCGCCAGCATGCGCAGGTTGGAGGTTTCGAGCGCGTCCAGTCTGGCCGAGATGTCGGCGAGGCGCGTCCGGAAGTCAGGCTGGTCCCAAAGCCGACCGCCTTCGCCGTTGCTTTCTTCCTGAGCGGCCACCATGATCCGCTCAATCTTGCGGCGGGATTTGCCGACGCCGGCGATGCCGGTGCGTTCGTTCCCGAGCAGGAATTTCGCGTAAGTCCAGCCCTTGTTTTCCTCGCCGATGCGGTTTTCGACCGGCACCTTCACGTCCGTGAAAAACACTTCGTTCAGGTAGTGACCGCCGTCCATTGAGATGATCGGCCGGATTTCGACGCCCGGCGCGCTGAGGTCGATCAAGAGGAAGCTAATGCCTTCCTGTTTTTTCGGTGCATTCGGGTCCGTGCGAACCAGTGCGAAGATCCAGTCGGCGTGGTGGGCATGGCTGGTCCATATCTTCTGGCCATTAACCACATAATGATCGCCCTCTCGTATCGCGCGCGTCTTCAGCGAGGCAAGGTCGGAGCCGGCGCCCGGCTCAGAATAGCCCTGGCACCAGAACACATCGCCCGAGAGGATCGGCGGCAGGTGCTTCTGCTTCTGCTCTTCCGTGCCGAAGGTATAGATCACCGGCCCAACCATCACGAGGCCGAATGGGCTGAGGCGCGGCGCGTTCGCCCGCTGGTATTCTTCCTCAAAGATGTGGCGCTGGGTGGCCGTCCAGCCGGTGCCGCCAAGGTCTTTCGGCCATTTCGGCGCGATCCAGCCCTTATTGTAGAGGATCTTGTGCCAGGTCCGGGTGTCCTCTTTCGAGACATAGGAGGGTGCAAGCTCGGTCTGGCGCCGGATATGCTCCGGCAGGTTCTCTCGGAAAAAGGCGCGGACCTCCTCACGAAAGGCCTGATCTTCTGGGGAAAGGGTCGCGTCCATGGCGGACCTCCATTTCAGGGATCGAGATTTCTGCCTGATACCCCTTACTTAGGATGGATCAAGCCGGTTTCGACGGTTCGAGGCAGCAGACCTCGTTAGATTAACTCGTCGCGGCGGTCGTCGCTTTCGCCGTAACGGGAGAGGGCAGGCGGCTTGAGCCCCTCGTAAAGTCCTTCAATCCGCTGGTTCAGGCGCTTGTTGTGCTGCTCGAAGAGGGAGCGGCCCTCGCCGTCGCTCTCCACCAGAAAAGGCCCGAATTTCTCGATCCGCAGTACCCAGATCGCTTGCGCAATGCCCAGATCCTCGAGCCAGTGCACGGCTTCGACTTCCCGGATGCCGCGGCCCAAGAGGGCGCCGGTGCCGTAGCCGACGGTGGTGAGGTAACGGGCGCCGTTCGGGAGAAAAACCTCGCGGTAGTCTTCCTCGGTCATGCCTCCCTTGCCAAGGATCAGACGGCATTTCGAGACATCGAACCATTTCGGCATCCACTTTCCGAAGCGGAAGCTCGCCGTTGCCGTCACGGCCCCGATGTTAAAAGTACCGTCGTCGTTGACGCTCGCGGCGGGAGAGCAGTGAAAGGAAACATTGGTGAGCGCCGTCAGACCTTCGGGCAAGGAATGGCCTTCGTCGAGAACGCGCTTATAGACGCCTTCCCGTGCCGTATAGACATGACCGTCCAGATAGACGACGTCGCCGAGTTCCAGCGGCTCCAGTTCATCCGCCGTGACGGGTGTCTTCAGGCGGACTTCTTTGCGGGTTCCGGTTGCCATGAGATTTCATTCCGTCGCATGTAGGGGGTGAACCATTCGGGGTCCGTGCGGTATTGCACCCGGCCGTCCGGGTAGAGACGGGCCACGGCACGGCGGCTGGACAGGCAGAAACTGTGCACGCTCATCGGCATGCCGCCGGTATGGGTGTGGCCAACCTCGATATGGCAATCCACGACCATGGAAGAGCCGACAAAGCCCATCGGCCCCATGCCGATATTGTTGCCCATCTCCATCAATTCGAGTTCGAGCTCGGCGATTCTGGGGTCCGGGTTGCGGTCGCCGACGGTGCGCAGACAGGCGGCCTGCTTGCCCAGCACCATGCTGGTATCCTTCGAGCCGCCGAGGCCCACACCGACAATGGCCGGCTGGCAGGCCAGGCCGCGCTTGCCAAAGGCGATCATCGCATCCAGGAAAAAGCGCTTGATGCCATCGATGCCGTCGCCCGGAAACAGCATGCGGTAATCAGTACCGAACAAACCGCCCTTGTGCACGGTGGTGATGTCGAGCCAGTCCGCATCCGGCTCGAAGGAATATTCCACTTCCGGCGCGTTGATGCCGACATTGTTGTTGTTATCCGAGCGCCAGAGCGGATGCACGCGGTTCGGGCGCAGCGGTACGTCGTGCGTCGCCTTGGCAAGGCCGGCGCGCAGCGCCTCTTCCAGCGCGACCATGCCGCCCTCGATGCGCGCCTCATTGCCGGCCTTCACGTAGAAGCGTGGCACGCCTGTGTCCGCGCACATGGCGCGCGCATCTTCCTTCGCGGCCTTGTAGTTGTCCAGCATGGCGCGGAGAACGAAGGAGGACAGGTCTTCGCTTTCCTTCGCCGCCATGCCTTCCAAACCGGACAGATAGTCGCCCGGGATTTCGATCGCCGCGCGGCGGGTAAGTTCGTAGGCGGTACCGTAGAGCGTTTCTTTGCGGATCATTGGGCGCTTCCGGCGCAGTTGGGCGGAAGGACAGAGCATATCTTGCTCAGTCCAGCGGCGAAACCGGGTAAGGCCAATGCATAGCCTGGGCGCGTTCTCAATTCACCCCGCAAATTCACCCTGCAAGCGCAGGGGCGCTTGGTGCCGACTTGATCTTTTTATAGTTGAAGTATTCAGGTAGTCTTCTGGCTGGCGGTCCGGTGGGAGACGAGCCCGCGCTCGCGATCCATGCAATACTCTATAAATCCGATCGGCGGGACCTCCACCCGGGCCTGGGTTAGCAGGGTGTGCACCTGGCCCCTGTGGTGAACTTGGTGTTGCGCCAGGTTCGTGAGATAGACGTGGAGAGGCACGCGCCATTCCTCTGGATCGTCCAACAATGTCGTGAATACGATGTCGGAGGCCAAGTCCGCCTCGTTCAAGCCCTCAGCATACTCGCGGAAATGAGCGTCGATCGCGGCCTGGGCTTTGGTCAATTCGTGAAGGTCTGAGTGCAGGATTTCATCCAGCCTTTGGAACTGACCGCTCACTCCTTCGATACGGTCCCGGTATAACAGATCGACTAACAGGATGTGGTTCAGCGTGCCAAGAATCGAGCCGAAGAACGCACCGCGGTCTTTTGAGATTTCCTCCGCAGGAAGCTTTGCGGCAACGGCGTGCAGCCGTCTGTTGGCCCAGGCGTTGAATCGGGCAAGGAGAGCGGGGGAAGCGAGCATGGATTGTATTCCCGGCGTTGGGGCTGCTGCTTGCTTTGCTAACCGAGTTCTCAGGTGAGCGTTTCCCGCTCGACATTCAAGCAATGCAGCGATCATAACGGCTGAGAAAGAGCAATAAAAGTGGAAGAGCAACCTTTTGAATATACTTGTTTCACGTCCGGTCTGCGGTCTGGTACAAATAAACATCCGGCGTAACAAACTCAGAATTGATCAAGCGTCGAGCGGGGTAGAAAAGATGGCTTTTGGGCCTAACCTGATGCCGGAAGGGCGCGCCCTTCCGGAAAAGGATGATGAATCTTTACGGCTGGGGCGTGTGGCTGCCTGTCTGGCGGACTCATTCCAGTTTCAGGCGCCGGATTGCCCCGGCTTGGCGTTTGTCGGTGGACTCGCCGATCCAGGGCTCATAGGGCTGACGGGTAAGTCGGTGCGGCTCAGCGTGGCCGGCAGCGGCCTAACCCCAGCGGACGCGGAAACCCGCTGCCTTGGTGAGGCGGCCGAGCGGATCTCCTGCCTCGCTGCGGTCCATCAGCCCGGCGAGCCAGTCGCCTTAGCCGAAATCCCGGACGACCTGCGGGCATTGCTTGGAGACGTGTCGGGTCCCGTTCCTTGCCTTCAGGGCCAGCGTTTGAGCGATGGGGATGCCGTCTGGGTGCCAGTGAACCTCTGCCTCCACGACCCCGCGGCGGGGCCCCCGCCGGTAGCCAGAGGAACGGCGGCAGGCTCGACCTGGCCGGCGGCCGTGAAGCGGGCCGTGGCGGAAGTCGTGGAACGGGACGCGGCCGCGCTTTGGTGGCTGGGCGGCCGCCATGCTCCTCCCGTTTCGTTGGAGGCTGCAAGCACGGCGTCAGATGTATTGACTGCTTTGCGAGGGCGGGCGGATACCCGGACAACCTGGCTGCTGGATCTTGGGCGGGAGTTCGGTATCTCCACCTTCGCTGCGGTTTCCGTGTTACCGAGCGGCGAAGGCTTTGCCTGCGGGCTGCGTGCCGCCCCCGCTGTTGCGGACGCGATTCGGAATGCGCTGATCGAGATGGCGCAGATGGAACTCAGCCAACATCTGATCCGCGGCAAGGCGAAAGCTTTGGGCTCCGACGCACTGACGCCCGCCGACCGGCGCCAGATCGAGCGCAGCGT
>CAYYSC010000228.1:0-5786 GCA_964474065.1 uncultured Rhodospirillales bacterium
GTTTCCGGCATTGCCGAAGTTGCCGGTATCCGCTGACCACGGCGTGCTCGATCCGTCGGCCGCCGCCAGTTCAGGACCACCGGTGTTGACGCGAAAGAGCACCGCGCCGCCAGCGGGCTGGTCGTCGTCCTGGATCGTCACCGTGGCGGACCCGTCGCCGATGCTGGCATTGCTGCCGCTGACGCTGACGATGTTCACCTGGAACAACTCGTCGCCTTCGACGTCTGTATCGTTCACGATCTCGATCGGAATGGTGAGATCGGCGGATCCGCCCGCGATGCTGCCACTGCCAGAGTAGGTGCTGGTGGCGGGATCGAACGTCAGGCTCGGCGCAGCGTAGTCTTGCATCGGCACCGCGCCATTGGCGACGGGCACGATTTCATAGTTGACCGTCACGGAATCGTTGAGGGGCACCGTGATGTCGGACTGGATCGTGACTGTCACCGTGCCGGAACTGTCGTCCTCGGCGACCATCGCGTCGAGGATGGAGATCACGGGGTCATCGGAGACGGGCGTAAGCTGGAGGACCTCGATCCCGTTGATCAGCGGGTTTTCGGTCTGGTGCAGGAACTCGACGTTCAGCGTGCCGTCGGTCACATCCACGATGTTGGACACCATTGCACCAACCTCGTGCCCGAACTGAGCCGAGAGGTCCACGTCCTGGAGGCTCGACGGGACATTGCCCTCGATCGCAACGTCGAACACCCGGTCACCGGTACTGCTGGTTCCGGGAAAGCCGTTCCCCATGAAGAGGCGCACCTCATAGAGGCCGGCCGACGGGACGTCGAAGGCCCATTCCATCTCGGCGCCGCCAGAATTGTCCCAACGCTCCGTCGTGAAAATGCTGGCCGGGGTGCTGGAAGGGACTGTCACCCCGGGGGAGACAGGGAAGCCGTTGGTATCATTGCTGCCGGGGTCCGCCAGGAACGGGCTGTTGTTGCCGGACGTGTCCGCCGTCCAGTCCGGGCCGCCATCGATGGCCGATACCAGGGGGCCGCCGGCGTTCACACGCGCCAGCACCTGGCTCGTCAGGTCGCTGGCGATGCCGTCCACCTGGATCGAATCCCATTGCGCAGCAAAGCTGTCGTCGCCCGACTCTGCCGTTGCAATCATGCCGACAAAAGCGCCGGTCGGCTTACCCAGATTGTTGAATTGCCCCTTTAGCGCGCTGACGACATCCGCTGGCAGGCTGAGCGTGCCGGTCTCGAACCAGTCGCTGAACACCCCGCCGTCCGTGAATCGTACCCGCGCGGACGCGGCCTCCGCCCCGAACGAGAGGTCGATGTCGATCTCTAGTTCGATGACACCGTCACTGCTGCCGTTGTCGGCTGTGCCGAGGCCGGGAACTTCGACGAACAGCGGCGTCGCCGTCGTATCATCTTCCTCGACCAGCAGTTCCAGCCCGTACTTCACGGTGCCGCCCTGATCGACTGCCACCGTTGTTGCCTGAACGAAGGTGCTCTGATTGCCCGGCCCGACGATCAGCCCGGCCTTTTCGCCCCCGTCCCAAGTCTTCCCGTTGTCCTTGTTGAGCTGGAAATCGAAGATGTTGTTCATCTCTGCGGCGATTTTGATCCCGCCAATCCCTGACGGCACGGCAAAGCCGATACCCAGCACGTCCGCCTGATCGTTGGCGGAACCTTCAGCGCTGCCAGTGTCGGCATCGCCGTCAATGCTGACAAAGCTGGAAGCGCCCCCGAGGTTCCAGATCGTGGGATCGTAAAGCGCCGGCCCATTCTGATCGAACTGCACGTCCGTGCCGTTCCGCAAGACGGCATTGACGCCGATGCCGCCGGCAATACTGCTGCCGGGCGGCACGGCGCCGGCGGGTGTGCTGGCGGGATTGTTCGGCTCGAAGTCCCACAACGCGGTCTGGTCGGCGCCCACCGTCACGCCCTTGCCGTCGAGCGGATCGCCAATGTGGCTGTCGTTCGTGTTGTCGAGGCCGTCGAGGTCCAGGTCGGTACTGGGATCGGCCGGGGTCCCACCTGGCACGAAGAACGTAATGTTGTCCGCACCGTAAGTGGCGGCGATCACCAAACCGGCGAAATCGTCCACTCCGTCGCCATTGGTGTCAATCAACGTCCCGGAGGAGAAACCTTCATCGCCCACGGCAGTCACACCAAGAGGCTGCGAACCGAAGCCGTTGATCGTGCCCAGACTGTTCACTGCATCGGTGCGTCCGTCACCGTCGGTATCCACCGGCATCTCGAAATAGAGATTGCCGTTGAACGACGCCCCGATGACGGCACCATTGAGAGCGCCGCCGAAGAAAGTCCCGGTGTACTCGGCCAAGCCGTTGGTGGACGCGCCGACGGTCTTCAGCGACCCATCCTGCCCCGGCGGCAGCAACTCGGATTCCGGCGAGAAAAACGTGCCGTCCATCAAGCTGGCACCATTTTGCGGATAATAACTGGTCGGATCACTCAAAGAATTGCCGGGATGATTCCAATCATAGCCGGAAACGATATCGTGGATATCGGCAGGCAGATTGGCCGGCGTCGCATTTACCCAGTTCCCGTTGCCCTGCTCTTCCCAAACCATGACGAGCTGAGAGAGATAGTCGCGCGCCTCGGTTTCGTTGGCGAAGATTTCGGTGACGCCGTCCTGATCCAGGACGGGATCGCTGGAGTTGGCGGGCTTGTAAGTACCGTCAGGATTGAACGCCGCCTCCAGTACTTCTTTGGCCGCCCGGATCGGGTTGGCATCGCCAGCATACGGCCCGAATGCATCGGTCGTCTCGCCGGCATAGGTCAACTGGTCGCCGAAACCCCCACTGCCGGATTCGTTAAACTGATTGGTGGCGAGTTCGCTCGTCCAGTCATCGACGATATTACCGTCGGAGAACGATAGCGGCTGGCCGCCCCAGCCGCCGTTCGGCCCGTTGTCCCATGAGAAGACTTCGCCGTTCTGCGTGACGACTACGTCGTAGTTGTTGCGGTGGCCGGGCTGATGCACCGAGAGCGGGTTATCGACAATTGCGAGTTGCCCGTTATCCTGAACCAACGCCTTGGACGCAATCTTGGCCATGTTCAGGCCGTTGTTGCCGCCCGCCCAGTCCGGATTAAGTTCTCCGTTCGTGCCGGTACCATTGTCATCGAGCGCGAAATTCGGCGCGTCGGCCAGATTCTGAATATTGAGGCTGGATAGATCGATGTCGGCTCGCCCCGGATCATTCAGCGTCGGCAGGTCGAGAATGAACTGGTCGCCGTTGCCGTCCGTGCGGATGTCATAAGCTTCCAGCTCGGTCAGATTGACCTTGAGCACCGTGCCGGACAGCGCAAAATCAACGGTGCCTGCGAAATTGTTCCCCGGCGCGCCCTTGTTCGTATTGCCGCCCTGCGCAATCCATAGGATCGTATCGCCGGTGGCGGGGTCGATGCTGAGATCGAGGCCGTTGGTTGAATGGTTCTCTTCGGAGCGCGGCAGGCCACGGATGATTGCGACATTCGAGATGACCGCCCCCGTGTCCTTGTCCAGCACGATCTTGTGAACCTGACCGGAATTCGTGTCCAGGCCGCTATCGTTGCCGACCGCAATGCGCCAGTCCGAGGAATTGACGTAAAGCACGTCGTTGCCGTTCGCATCGGTCGTCGTGACGAGGCCGGTCGTCTGCCGGTTGGTGGCAGAGTTTTCCGTGCCGTCGTCGTTGTAATTCTGGGTCTCTAGTTTGATGTCGCTGATTTTGAGCGCATCGGTCACAACGAACTGCGGAAGCGTGTCGCCGTCGCCATCATCGGCCTCACGCTCAATCTCAAAGCGCCAAACCTCGCCATTTTGCTGGGTGACGAACAGCACCGGCTTGCCGGACTTGCTGAAGTCGATCGCCGTCGGATTGTTGACGCTTTCGCCCTGCAGGCCAACCGCGCCGAACGTGATCGAAGAATCGTTGAAAGCCATAACGTCGATGCCCCTTCCTTACTTATACATCCATCGAAAGGTGCATACAGAAGAATAATGCACCTTTTTGTAATCATAGCCTAACAAAAGCGTACATTTGGAGGTAATACCTGTATATAAGAGCACGGTATTAATACCTTTGTTATTTAACAATGTACTGTCTGCAGCCTAGGTATAGCTGGCTTTCTCTTCGATTCTTGGTTGCAATGCTGTCAAAGCGGTCGCAGCAACCTATTGATCATGCGGAACGAATGCCGGTTGGCGCGCGTTCGTCAGGGCAAGTCCGGGAAGCTCTGGATGCTCAAAAAACCGGCCGCCGTCCGACCAAAGTCAGGCCTGCCATCGCGGGAACGGCTCGAAAAAACCGGCAAGACCCCGCGCTGGACCAGTCTCTCAGACTGTTGCCTTCAGGCTCGCGAAGGCATCCTGCAAGCGGAACGCGCAGCGGGAAGCCGGCGCACTGATGCGCTCCAACGGCTGGCGCGTTCGCACGCACAGACTCATTGTCCGGCTAAGATTTGCCGGGACACGCGCCCATATTAATCAGGCGTGCCGCGCGATCGTTAACGACCCTACAGACGTGCCGAGGTGTGCCATGAACCGCCCTACCGCCGAGCTGAAGGAACTCCGCGCCCGGATCCGGGAGCATTACCTGCCGAATGAAACTCGGCTGGTGCGCGCCTTGGCGGGGAAAACCGGACTAGCGCCTGCCGCCCGCAAGTCGATCTCCGAACACGCTGCCCGGCTTGTCCGCCACGTCCGGGCGCAGGGCGATGTCGGCCTGATGCAGAGCTTCCTCGGCGAATACGGGCTTTCCACCAGGGAAGGCGTGGCGCTGATGTGCCTTGCCGAGGCCCTGCTGCGCGTCCCCGACGCCGAAACAATCGATGCCTTGATCGAGGACAAGATCGCACCTTCCGACTGGGGCAAACATCTCGGCCACTCCTCCTCTCCGCTGGTCAATACCTCAACCTGGGGCCTGATGCTGACGGGCAAGCTGCTGTCGGACAGCGAAGAGGGCATCGCGGGCGTGCTGCGCGGCGCCATCCGCCGCCTCGGCGAGCCGGTGATCCGTTTGGCCGTCGGACAGGCCATGCGCGAGCTCGGCAATAACTTCGTCCTCGGCCGCGATATCGAGGAGGCGCTGGAGCGCGCGCAGACCCTGGAAGCCAAAGGCTACACCTACTCCTACGACATGCTCGGCGAGGCCGCGCGAACGGATCACGACGCCCAACAGTATCGACTATCCTACTCACAGGCGATTTCCGCCATCACACCGGCTTGCACCGCCGACGATATCCGCGAGAACCCGGGCATATCGGTCAAGCTTTCGGCCCTGCTGGCCCGGTATGAATACGGCCAGCACGACCGTGTGATGTCCGAGTTGCTGGAACGGGTCCGCTCGCTGGCCTTGCTGGCCAAGTCCGCCAACATGGGCTTCAACATCGATGCCGAGGAAGCGGACCGGCTCGACCTCTCGCTGGATGTTATCGAGACATTGCTGGCGGACCCTGCGCTCCAAGGCTGGGACGGGTTCGGCATCGTCGTCCAGGCTTACGGGCCTCGTGCCGAGCCGGTCCTCGACTGGTTTCATGCGTTGGCGGAAAGCCTTGACCGCCGAGTCATGCTGCGGCTCGTGAAGGGTGCCTATTGGGACACGGAGATCAAACGCGCCCAGATTTTGGGGCTCGACGGCTTTCCGGTCTTCACCCGGAAAGTCTCTACGGACGTTTCTTACATCGCCAATGCGCGAAAGCTGCTTGCGATGGCCGAACGCGTCTATCCGCAGTTTGCGACCCACAATGCGCACACGATCGCCGCCGTGCTGAAGCTTGCGCCGGACAGGCACAGTTTCGAGTTCCAGCGACTGCACGGGATGGGCGAGG
>CAYYSC010000229.1:0-5741 GCA_964474065.1 uncultured Rhodospirillales bacterium
GCTCGATGGCCTGATGGCGCGTGTGATCGATCGGGCCGGCATCCAGTTCCGCATGCTGAACCGTAGCAAGGGGCCCGCGGTTTGGGGTCCACGCGCCCAGGCGGACCGCAAGCTTTACAAGCGCGAAATGCAACAGGCCCTGGCCGACACCGCAAATCTGACCCTGATCGCCGATCCGGTCGACGACTTGGTTGTCGAAGGCCGTAGCGTGTCTGGCGTGGTCGGAAGTTCCGGTGCCGTTTATCGGGCGCGGGCGGTGGTGATCACGACAGGCACCTTTCTGCGCGGGGTGATACACTTGGGCGATCACCAGACGCCAGCCGGACGCGCGGGCGAAAAGCCGGCAGTCGGCCTCGCCGAGCGTATCCAGGCAGCCGGTTTCCGGATGGGCCGCCTGAAGACAGGCACACCGCCCCGGCTCCTGCGCGGAACCATCCACGAGACCGCCTGCGCGCTGCAACCTGGCGACGACCCGCCGGAGCCCATGTCCACGCTCACGGACCGGATCGAGGTGCCGCAGGTCCATTGCCTCGTCACCCAGACATGCCCCGAGACGCACGAGATCATTCGCGCCAACGTTCATCGGACGGCCATGTATGCCGGACGGCTGGCTGGGCCAGGACCGCGCTATTGTCCTTCAGTCGAGGACAAGGTGATGCGGTTCCCGGACAAGGAAGGCCATCAGATCTTTTTGGAGCCGGAGGGCCTCGACAGCGATCTCGTGTACCCGAACGGCATCTCCACTTCGCTGCCCGAAGAGGTGCAGAGAACCTTTCTCCGGACCATTCCCGGGTTGGAGAAGGTCGAGTTGGCGCGCCCCGGCTATGCTATCGAGTATGACTATGTCGATCCGCGCGAGCTCCTGCCGACGCTGGAAACCAAGCGGTTGCCAGGTCTGTTCCTTGCCGGGCAAATCAACGGTACGACCGGCTATGAGGAGGCGGCGGCGCAGGGTCTGCTGGCCGGACTGAATGCGGCGCGCCGCGCCGCCGGGTTGGACGGCGCCGGTTTTGACCGCGCCGAGGCTTATCTGGGCGTGATGATAGACGACCTTGTCACGCGCGGTGTCGATGAGCCCTACCGCATGTTCACGTCCCGCGCGGAGTATCGGCTGGCGCTGCGGGCCGATAACGCCGACCAGCGTCTGACGGCCCGCGGCATCGCGCTCGGTCTCGTCGGCTCCGAACGCCGCGCGCGGTTCGAAGACAAGCGGGCGGCGTTGGAAGAAGGCCGGATTTTCTTGCAAGCGGCGAAGGCGACGCCGCCGGTTTTGCAGCGCGCCGGTTTCAGCGTAAACCAGGACGGCCGGGCACGCTCTGCCTGGGAATGCCTCGGGCAGCCGCGTGTGGCGATGGAGGCGCTGGCGGCGATCTGGCCTGATTTGCGGACCATCCCGCCAGCGGCGGCGGCGCAGCTCGCCATCGATGCGCGCTATCAGGGCTATTTGGCGCGCGAGCAGTCGGATGTCGAAGCCTACCGCCGCGACGATGCACTGCAATTGCCACAAGATCTCGACTACGCGGCGATTAGCGGGCTCTCGACCGAGGAGAAGCAAAAATTGGCGTTGGCCCGACCGGTGACACTGGGGGGCGCCGGCCGCATTCCTGGAGTCACGCCTGCCGGTGTCGTCGCCTTGCTGCGTTACGTGCGCCGGAACGGCACGAGATCCGCTGCCTGATGCCTGGACAAGCGCGCGGCAGCGCCGCATCTCCTTCGCCGCCGCCGGGGTTTCGGGGGACACTCTCTGCAATCGCCCCGGTGAGTGACGATGTATGGCATGCTTTGCAAGCCTACGCAGGACATTTGGCGCATTGGCAACAGACGCTGAACCTTGTCGCGCCGGCGACAATGCCGGCGCTTTGGGAGCGGCACATTCTGGATTGCTGGCAGTTGCTGCCGCTGGTTCCCCGAAAAGCCCAGGGTCCAGTGATTGATCTGGGTTCCGGGGCCGGCCTGCCCGGAATGATCCTGGCTATCGCCGGGATACAAGATGTTCACTTGATCGAATCGAATCACCGCAAGGCTGGCTTCCTGCGCTTCGTCGCGCAGCAAACAGGTGTCCCGGTCAGAGTGCACGCGCAACGGATAGAAGCGGTCGATCCGGCGGATGTTGGCCCTGCCAGGGCGGTGACGGCGCGGGCACTCGCAGCGCTGCCGGCCCTGCTATCCTGGGCGTTGCCGTTCTGTGGGGCCGATACACGGCTGACTTTCCAGAAGGGGCGCAGCTGGCGGCAGGAGGTAGCTGATGCGAAGGCGGCCTTCCGCTTCGAGATGGCCGTGAGGGAAAGCGTGACAGAGCGCGAAGCCGTGATATTAGAGATGCATAGCATCGAACGGCGCTGACAGCTGGACGAAAAAAGCGGAACGGCAGCGGCAATGGCCAAACACGAGCCTCCCCGCGTGGTCGCGGTGGCAAACCAAAAAGGCGGAGTCGGCAAGACCACGACGGCGGTGAATCTGTCCGCCGCTCTGGCGGACCAGGGCTTCCGGGTCCTGCTGATCGATCTGGACCCTCAAGGCAACGCCTCTACCGCTGTCGGTCTGGAGAGCGCCGTCCGCCAGCGCGGCATGTACGAGGTGCTGAGCGGGGAATGCGGTCTCGAGGATGTAGCGGTACTAACCCCGGTTCCGGGCCTGCTGCTGGCACCGGCGACCGTGGATTTGGCAGCGGTGGAAGTGGAGTTCTCCGGGATAGCGGAACGCGAATACCGCCTCCAAGAAATACTGGCGCCCTTGCGTTCGGTGGATAGCCCCCTTCCCCTCGATATGGTGATTATTGATTGCCCGCCAGCATTGGGTTTGCTGACGGTGAACGCGCTGACGGCAGCCGACAGCCTGCTGGTTCCGTTGCAGGCGGAATTCCTGGCCCTGGAAGGCCTTAGCTACCTGCTTCGCACGATCGAACAGGTCACCCGCCGCCTCAATCCTGGCCTTGCCATCGAAGGCGTTCTGGTGACGATGGTTGACCGGCGGAACAATCTCAGCACTGCAGTCGGCGATGATGTTCGGCGCTATCTCGGGGATCTGGTTTACGCGACCGAGATCCCGCGCAATGTCCGCATCTCCGAAGCGCCGTCGTACGGCTTGCCGGTGCTGTTATACGATCGCCGGTGCGCGGGCACGGAAGCCTACGCGCAACTCGCGGCGGAATTTTTGGCGCGTCTTGGCACGCGCGAACCGGCGGAGGCCCCTTCATGACGGGGAAGCAGGTAGACAAATCGGAGGCGAAAATCGAAGGCCGCAGCGGGAGCGGGCGGCCCAAGGCCTTGGGCCGCGGGCTTGCCGCTTTGCTCGGTGACCTGCCCGATGGCACGAACCGGCGCGAGGAGGTGCAGGTGTTAGCCGCTGATCGGCTGATGGCTTCGCCGCTGCAGCCGCGTCGCCACTTCGGGCCGGAAGCTCTGAGCGAACTGGCGGCAAGCATCAAGGCCAAGGGGATCATCCAGCCGCTGGTGGTGCGCCCCTCGCCTGACGAACCGGAACGGTTCGAGATTATCGCGGGCGAGCGCCGCTGGCGCGCCGCCCAGGAAGCCGGTCTGACCGAGATCCCGGCTGTTGTGCGGCCCATCAGTGACCGGGATGCATTGGCTATCGCCCTGGTAGAGAACCTGCAGCGGGAGAATCTTTCGCCGATCGAGGAGGCGGAAGCCTACCGGCGGTTGATTGAGGAATACACCTTCACCCAGGAGAGCGTTGCCGAAGTTATCGGCAAGAGCCGGGTGCAGGTGACCAATACCCTCCGCTTGCTGCGGTTGCCTCCGGCCGTGCGGGAAATGCTGGGGACCGGGCTTCTCAGCGCAGGGCATGGACGTGCCCTCGTGGGCTCGCCAGATGCGGAGGAATTGGCGCACCGGATCGTGCGCCAGGGCCTGACTGTGCGCCAGGCGGAGAAATTGGCCAAAGAGCCACCACCTCCGGCGCGCTCACGGCCGGTCAAGGACCCCAACGTGCGGGCCGTCGAGCGCGAAATTGCCGAGACTTTGGGCTTGCGCGCCAGTCTGAAGCCGCGCGGCGACGGCAGCCAGGCCGGTTCGCTCACCCTGCACTATCTCACTTTGGACCAACTCGACGGCGTACTGAGCTTGTTGCGCGGCCGCATGAACTGACGTGTCTGCGCGGTCCTGCCGCGACAGAATTGCCCCATTCTTGCATGATTTGGCGGGAATGGCGTCCGCTGGAGCCTGCCGGACTGGCCGAACCGCGGGAAGCCGTTCACGATGAGTCCGATTTCAGTTGAAGAGGAACGAAACGATGATTGCGGCCAATCCGGAACGGGTGTTGCAAGATCTGTATTTCCTGCGAAGTGTGGGCACCTACAAGACGGGCGTGCACCGGCCGACCCTCTCCGCCGATGACATGACCACCCGTCGTTGGCTGGCCGAGCAACTGCAGGCGATCGGCCACGACGCCCATATCGACGGTGTCGCCAACGTCGTGGGGCTTTCGCCGGCGGTGGGCCGGAAGCTTCTCTCCGGCTCGCACATTGAGAGCCAGAACCGGGCAGGTTGGCTCGATGGCGCGCTTGGCGTGATTTATGCGCTGGAAGCGGCCCGCGCCGTCGCGGAAGGTGCCGGTATTCGCGATATCGGCGTCGATGTGATGGCATTTGCCGATGAAGAAGGCCATTTCGGCAGCTTTTTCGGCAGCCGTTCGCTGACCGGCAATCTGACGGATGAGGATATCGACACCGCGCACGACCGGACGCACGGCACGCCGATGCGGGAAGCGCTCGCTGCGGCGGGCTTGGCGGGCGTCCCGCGGCACCGGCTGGATTTGGAGCGCTACAGCGGTTTCCTGGAAGCGCATATCGAACAGGGCGACTCGCTGGAGGCGGAGGGCCTGTCGATTGGCGTTGTGACCAGCATTGTCGCCATTTGGCAATACCGCGTGACGTTTGAGGGCGTGCAGAACCATGCGGGTACGACACGCATGCCCATTCGGAAGGACGCGGGCGTCGCCTTGCGGAAGCTCTGCACCCGGATTGAAGAACTTTTTCCGGAAATCGCCGGACCGCGCTCGGTCTGGACGGTCGGGCGAATCACGTTGGACCCTGGCGCGCCCAGCATTGTGCCCGGGGGCGCTGAAATGCTGTTCCAATTCCGCGATGCCGATCCCGAAACGCTTCTGCGTTTGGAGGCGGGCCTGCAACAGCTGGTTGATGAGGCCAATGCGAATGGTCCCTGTACGGTCACACTGGAAAACCTCAGCAAGAGCACGCCTGCCGTGATGAGCCCCGCCATCCAGGATGCGCTGGACGCGGCGGCCGATAAGTTCGCGCCGGGCAAGCATGTCCGGATGCCGAGCGGCGCCGGGCACGATGCCCAGGTCATCGCGCAGCATATGCCGGCGGGGATGTTGTTTGTGCCAAGCGTTGGCGGCATCAGCCACCACTGGACGGAGGACACGAGCGACGAAGATATCGCACGGGGGGCGCAGGTTTTCGTCGATGGGGTGGCGCGTCTGTTGCAGGCGTAGACCGGCGGCCCGGCGCGGCTTCGTGCAACGTTGCCGCGCTTACCAGCCCTCCGGACCAATGCGGCGTCACGCGAGGCTCACAGTGGGGCTTAAGCTATTTAGCCTAGTTCCATAGGGCCAATACTGGAGCGGGAGCACCGGTTTGGTGCGGTCACTGCGTGCCGTATAGCCGGTCTCCCGCATCGCCAAGGCCTGGAACGATGTAGCTGTGATCGTTCAGGTGGCTGTCCACCGCCGCGGCGTAGACCGGAATGGAGGAGATCGGA
>CAYYSC010000230.1:0-5714 GCA_964474065.1 uncultured Rhodospirillales bacterium
GGGATGCACGCCGTACTTCGCTGCGATCTCTTGAACCGGACGTTCGCCGCGCAAATCGTCGGCAGACTAGGCGGTGTGGCCCGAGGCCGGTGCCAGAAAGATTTTCAACGCCTTCAGCGCCCATCCCGAATCGGCGAGCATGCTCGCCCACTCCGAAACCGCCACCCGCTTACCGCCGTCGATTTGACCGACGGAGCCCTGTTTTGCATCGATTTGCAATGGTTATACCAGAGTACGCGATGAGGTGCGAACCCTCCTGGCACAGCAAATCCAAATCTCATTTCGACGCTTGCCCAAAAATACATGGCAGGATGAGAGTCCATAGACGCATAATACGAATGATGAGAGCTTGGCCAATTTAGTCGTCGAGGTGGCAAGGCCCTGTTGGCAGGTCGGCCCAGCAGCAATACGCGAATTTGGGGCGTGACGTTCTGGCAAGATGGATAGCAGGCATGAAGGAGCGCTGCCCTTGGGCTGGCACAGACCCTGAATACCAGCGGTATCACGACACCGAATGGGGCGTGCCACAATATGACGATGGTGCTCTGTTCGAGAAGCTGGTCTTGGAAGGATTTCAGGCTGGACTTTCTTGGATTACCATCCTCAAAAAGCGAGAGAATTTTCGATCGGCCTTCGACGGCTTCGACCCGATGAAAATCGTTCGATACGATGAGCAGAAGGTTGCAGCATTGATGCAAAATCCCGGGATCGTACGCAACAAAGCGAAAATTGAAGCGACGGTGACGAACGCAAGAGCCTGGCTCGACTATCAGGAGCGTGGCTCATTTTCTGCGTTAGTCTGGGGTTTTGTCGATGGCTGGCCACAACAAAACGCCTTCGCTCGCTCGGATGCGGTGCCTGCGGAGACGGAAACCTCCAAGGCCATGGCGAAGGAATTGAAGCGGCTAGGCTTCCGTTTTTGCGGACCAACAACCTGTTATGCCTTCATGCAGGCAAAGGGCCTCGTGAACGACCATCTGACTGGTTGTCACCGCTACGTAGAGGTCGCGGCGCTAGCCCAGCGGTGATGCATTTGCTACGTCTTCTAATAGCAACGCCGCTTTTGTTCTTGTTGACGACATTGGCGCGCGCGGGAACTCCAGAAGTGTCGGCGCCAGATCGCATCCTTTGGATCGGCAACAGCTTCACTTTCTACAATGGCGGCATTCCGGCCGCGGTAGAGCATCTGGCAACGCAACTGCTACCGCCCTCCCGACATGGGCCCCGGAAATTTGCGATGGCGGCTGAGGGGGGCGCACATCTCCACCATCACACGCGGAGAATTCTACGCCTTCTCGGCAGAGAAGCGCAGAGTTGGGACGTGATAGTGATCCAAGGCTACAGCGATGAGCCTGTTAATCCGGCGAAGCGTCCTGCATTTCGGGAAAGCCTGCGGCATCTCGTACGAATGGTCGCCGAAACTGGCGCCCTACCGGCCCTTTTCATGACCTGGGCCTACCGCGACCAGCCAGAGATGACAACAGCGCTGGCGGAAGCTTATGCGCAAGCAGGTGATAAAACGGGGGCTCTCGTCGTGCCAGTAGGGTTGGCGTTCGCCCGGGCAGCGGCGCATCCTACATTATCTCTCTATGCGGAAGGCGATTTCAAACATCCGAGCCCTGCTGGGACCTATCTTGCTGCGTGCGTGTTTTTTTCTGCTCTATACGGTCAGCCCGCGCTGGCAGCGGGAAGCGAGGGGAGAGTCCCTCCAGAACTCGCTGCCTATCTGCAAGCGGTCGCCTGGGAAACTGTCACCGCTTATTACGGCTGGGAATAAGCGTCGGCCTCAATCCCGCCCGCTTTGGCTCCTCGGTACGCCCGGATCGGTCGCGTTCTCCCCGTCTTTTGCCCGCACGTGGTCGTAGTTCTGGCGCGTAAACCAGAGCATATAGTCCACATAAGTGATGGGTTCGTATTTCGGAGGATTGTCAGGACCGGTGCACGTGGGAATGCACGCCATAGGATGGTCGATCATGGCGTCGAAGAAGAATGGAATCGCATAGCGGTCGGCGGCGGGATTGCGATTGATCGCGCGATGTGGAGTCGATAGGAAGCGGTGGTTTGTCCAGCGACGCAGCATGTCGCCGGAATTCACCACGAATGCTCCTTCAATAACTGGCACATCGACCCAGTTGCCGCTCGGCATCTTGATGGAAAGGCCAGGCAAGTCTGCCTGCGCTAGCATGGTCAGAAATGACGAGTCCGTGTGCGGCGCCAACCCGTACTGATCGTCGTCCCCCGCATCCGCCGGGGGGTAGTGGCTCATGCGTAGCGTGTACTGGGGTTCCCTGAACGGTTCATTAAACCAGTTCTCCGGCAGGTCGAGCGCGCAAGCATAGACGGGCAACATCCGCAGACAAAGAGATTCCATCGCATTCATGTAGGCGACTGCCGTCTCGCGGAAACCGGGCACCGCCTTTTCCTGCGGCCATTGGTTTTTGGAACGGTACCGCTTGTTTGCAAGCACGTCTGGATGGTCGACGGCCAAATCGCGTTTCAGGAAAAAGGCTTCGACAAGGTTGGGTTTCCGCGCCTTCTCCACTTGGCTGGCACGGCTCACCGAGCTGTTGACCGGCATATAGCCGACATTATGCTCATTGGCTCGAAGAAGCATTTTTCCTTCCAGCGGCTGCGCATGGAAGCGTTTGGTGGCGTCGAATGTAGCCCGGATTAGTTCCAATGGAACATCGTGACCGTCGAGATAATAGAACCCGATGTTCTCCAGGGCGTAGCGCAGTTCGCCAGCGAGCCTTTCCAGGGCGCCGGGCTCACCGGCCAAATAGGCGGCGACGTTCAGCACCGGGATCGTTTCGCCGTCTTTTGGCGGCGCGGACGATTCGATAACGGGCACAGTGCCGGGAGCCATGAAGCGCCTCCTTCCGATCTTGACTGATTGCACGGAAGTATAGACGGACGAGAATGGCGGCGTCTACGCATGGCGCGATTTTTCGTTCCGGGTCCCCGACACCATGCTATCGTGATCTCAAAAGCCATCAATCCAGGTTGGAAGACACTCGGCGGAATGAGAACGTCATCCGTGTATCGGCCGGAAGAGGAGACCATTCGCCTGCTCCGCGGATGTGCTCTCTTCGAAACGTTGAACGAGCGCGACATGACCATGTTGGCTCGCATGTGTCGCGTTCGGCAGGTCGAGCGGGGTGCCCTGATCTGCGGTCGGGGCGAGCTTGGCGACTCGATGATGATAGTGGCTGCCGGCCGCGTGCGCATTTCCTCGGTATCGATAGAGGGGCGTGAGGTGATCCTGAACGAAATCCTTCCGGGCCAGGCTTTTGGAGAGATTGCGTTCTTGGATGGGGCGGAGAGGACGGCAGATGCCGCCGCAATCGAGCCGACACGCTTGCTTGTTCTGCACCGCCGTGAATTTCAGCCATTTCTGCGCGAGCGTATGGAATTGTGTTTGGAGGTTATGCACCTTTTATGCCAGCGGCTGCGCCATACTACCGAGCAGGTGGAGGATCTTGCCCTACGCAGCCTTGAATCCCGCCTGGCCAGGGTGCTGATGGCGCTGGCGGAGAGCAGTGGCGAGGCGGCAGCCGATGGGTCGATCTCGTTTGTCCCTAACCTCTCCCAGCGGGAGTTGGGCGAGATCACCGGCGCCACCCGTGAGAGCGTCAACAAGACCTTGCGGCTCTGGCGCGAGAGCGGGCTTGCGGAACTCCACGGCAAGACGTTCCGTATTCACGACTTGGAAGCGTTCCGCAGTCTCGTTGACCGCCCATAGGGGTGATATTTCAACCCGGCAACGGCGCCTCATTGTTCGGCTTAGGACATCCGTGCGCCGAAGAGCCGGCCAATTCCCCTCACGCCGCGAAGACTTGGGTCCAGTACTCCGTATAGTTGACACTGCCGGTATCGGGCGACTGCTCGACGAAGCCCACTCCGATATCCTCGAAGCTGGGATTAAGCATATTCGCACGGTGGCCGGAGCTGGCGTACCAAGCGTTCACAACCTGCGCGGGCGTATCGTAGCCGGCAGCGATGTTTTCCCCATATGTCCACCAGTCATAGCCCTCGTCTTTAATCCGGTCGCCTGCGCTCGACCCGTCTTTACTCCGGTGGCTGAAGAAGTCGAGCTGGCCCATGTCCGCGCTATGACCTTCGGCCGCGTCATTCAGGTCGTCATTCACGATCAGTGGGTTGAGCCCGTGGTTGGCGCGGATTTCGTTCGTAAGGCGCACAACCTCCTGTTCAAAGGCACCGAACGAGTCGCTTGGCGGCGGATTGTCGGCTGGAGGGGGAGGAGGCGGATTATTGCCGGAGGTGTCGTCCGGAGGGGCGGGGTTCTGCGGCCGGTCTGGAACGTCTGGCTCTTGAGGCGTGTCGATCCGATGGAAATCGATATAGTCAATGCTCCCGGCCTCCATCCCGTAGGTGCGCAGCACGAATAAGATCGAGTCTCCCGTTTCGAGTTCCATACTGTCGTGCAGGACAACCTCCGTGTGCGTCTCGGAGGAAACGTCTTTGCCGCCAGTGTCTCGATTGAACTGTTCCCGGAACACTTGGTTATCAAACCGGAAATACGCGCGTGCGTCGCCGTCAGCCTCATCAAAGTAGCCGAGGCGAATTTCATAAACGCCGTCGTCTCCCTGAAACTCGCCCCTCGCTGCACCGCTTCTGTTAGATCCCAAAGTAAGGTACGCGTCGCCGGACGCGCCGACGTTTTGATCATGCTCGATCGAAAAACCACGTCTCACCGTAAGATCTTCGGCTTCAAGCCGATAGGTAGGCTGCGTTGCCATTTTTAGATTCCTTTATTGCGGGATTGCAGAACGTCCCCGCGTTCGCGGACGCACGCCCGACAATTGTTAGCTTTGTGCTTGTCAGGTCAGCAACGGTAAAAATGCACCGTTTGGATAAACGTTGGACTGGGCTTTCCGGCCAAATATTCCAAGGTTGGCGACTGACCAAAGGTCTAACGGGCCAAGTCTTTGAGGGGGAATGCCTCATCGGCAAGCTGTTCAGACGACACCGCTTTCCCTTTTGCGATTAGCAACTTGCCGATTGCCATGGCCTGCGGCATGTTTACTGCCTCCACGGCCACGATACGATCATCCTCAGCCTGATGAAACACCGCAAACTTGCCGCTATCAGGCGAACCTCGGATTGCAATGCGGACGGAGCCAAAGGGCAGGCCGGCAATCTGCAGGCGAATATCGTACTGGTCTGACCAAAACCAAGGCACCTCTGGCGCTGGCGCCGGCTTGCTGCAGATGGCGCGGGCGGCTTGATTCGCTTGCTCCAGCGCGTTCGGCACGCTCTCTAGACGGAATTCTGCGTTATAGAACGGAAGTGGCCGCCTGGAGCAGTCGCCAATGGCGAAAATGCGATCGTCGCTGCTGCGCGCTTCCAGATCCACCGCGACGCCATTGTCGCACGCAAGGCCCGCCGCCTGCGCCAGCCTGTCGTCGGCCACAGCGCCAATGCCGACTAAAGCGACGTCGCAAGGCAGCCGCCTGCCATCTGCCAGCATGATGGCCACGACACGACCGGCACAGCCTTCCACACCGACCACGGTTGCGCCGAGCATAAGTTCGACACCAGCTTCATGGTGGCGTTGCGCGAAATAGGAAGAGAGTTCCGCGCACACGACGCGTGGAAGCAAGCGTTCCTCGCGTTCGATCACGGTCGCCTCCGCTCCCAGCGCCCGGGCAGAGGCGGCTACTTCCAGACCGATGAAGCCGCCGCCTACGACT
>CAYYSC010000231.1:0-5703 GCA_964474065.1 uncultured Rhodospirillales bacterium
TGCAGCGCCCAAGTGCCCTTGTTCAATCCCGCATAGAGCATCTTCAGCGTGGAGGCGCGCCCCGCCTCCGGCCCGCAATAGCGCCAGATCATCGTGTCGGTCGTGAGCGCTTCCAGCGGCTCCGCCTGGGCGCCGGACACGTAAATGCGAGGCGGCGCAGCTTTGCCGGGCGAGAGTCCGATGATGCTGCCGTCGATATAGGTGGCGCCGATCCCTTCGATAATCCGGCCAACAGCGGTAGAGGTGGCCGGAGAAATCGCGTTAAGATCGGCGAAAGGTGGCTGCCGTGCGGCGGAGACCATCGCCTGCGCGGCCTCTTCCGCGAATTCTTCCGCCGCCGCGGGGGGCATGACCGAGAGGACAAGGTCCGCCTGTTCCATGATCGCCCTGAGGCTGCCCGTGTCTTCCATTCCCGCCTGCTCGGCCAGCCCTCGCGTTCGGTCGCTGCGTCCGGTCAAATCCGTCAGCACCCGGCGTCCCGATTCGCAAAGCGCTTTTCCGATTCCGTGGCCCATGTCGCCGGGGCTCATCAGGCCGATGGTATCCAACTTCATGTTGTCTGCTCCTTGACGTTGCTCCGAACATTTGGTGCAGCTTTGCCGGCTGGCGCGCGTCGGGGCAAGGACCTATCACTGGTCTCATGATTGCCTTGGTTGAAAGCGTTGTCGCGCTCGCGCTCCTCCTTCTGCTTTCGTGCCTGCTGGCGCCGCTGGCACAGCGGCTGCGCCTGCCGCACAGCGTGCTGCTGGCGGCGGCCGGTCTGGCCATCGGTTTGGTCGGCATCGGCGCTGACCTGTTGCCGGCGACGCTGGCAGGCGATGCGGCCGGCAGCCTGCAGGCCTTCGGTCTGAGCGCCCAGGGTTTTCTGCTGTTATTTCTACCACCGTTGCTGTTCACCGCCGGGCTCCACGTGGATGTGCGCCTGCTCATGGACGAGATCTGGGCGGTGATCCTGCTTGCAGTGATCGCCGTGCTGGTCACGACAGGCGTGGTGGGTGCAGCGCTGGTGGAATTCAGCGACGTCGGCTGGCAAGCAGGCTTGCTGCTGGGGGCTATCATCGCGACGACCGATCCGGCTGCTGTTGTGGCCGTGTTCCGCGACCTCGGCGCGACCAAGCGCCTGCGGGTGATCGTGGAAGGCGAAAGCCTCCTGAACGACGCGGCGGCCATCGCCTTGTTCGCGGCACTGACCGTGCTTGCCATGCCGGGCGGTGAAGATACCTGGCAAAGCGTCGCCGTCGCGGCGCTGCCGGACTTTGCCCTCGCGGCCGCGGTAGGGATCGTGACGGCAAAGCTGGCTTGGCTCGCTTTCGGCGTATTCGGTCGAGGCAAGGTAGTAGAGGCCGCCTTTTCCCTGGTGATTCCCTACCTGGCTTATCTGGCGGCAGAGCAGGCGCTCGGGGCTTCGGGGGTGGTGGCAGTGGCGTTTGCGGGCCTGGCGATTGCGGCGGAAGGCCCCTCCCGGTTGGCACCTGACAATTGGCAGGCGCTGTTGCGCCTTTGGGACTGGATCGAGTTCGTGGTGGTCTCGATCGTCTTCCTGGTGTCGTCGGTGCTCGCCGCCCGGCTGGTGCTGGGCTTGTCGCTTTCTGACTGGTCGCTGTGTTTGCTGGTGTTTGCGGCGGCTCTTGTTGCTCGGGCCGGCGTTATTTACGGACTGCTGCCACTGCTTACCGTGGCCGGTCTCGCGCAACCCGTCGGTCACCGTTTCAAGGCTGTCATCCTGTGGGGCGGATTGCGGGGCGCGATCACGCTGGTTCTGGCGCTCGCGGTTATGGAGAACGTCAGCCTTCCGCTGGATTTCCGCCTCACGGTTGCAGGCATTGCGGTCGGCTATGTCTGGCTCACGCTCTTTATCAGCGCGCCCACATTGCGGCCGCTGTTGCACCTCTTGAAGCTCGACCGGCTGAGCGTGACTGAAGAAACGGTGCGCGAGCGCGTTCTTGCTGTTTCGGAGGTTCGCCGGGCCCGCCAGTTGCAGGCCGCCGCCCGGCAGCTCGGCCTGTCGGAGGAGGCGCTCGCAGCAGCGGAGGCAGAGCTGGACGGTGGCGACGAAGGGGAGACGGCTCCCGCCCTGCCAATGCAGCAGCGCATGGAAATCGCGCTGGTGGCCCTCGCCACGCACGAGCGGGCTCTTTACCTGCGTCACTTCTCCGAGCACTTGGTCTCTCTGCGCGTCATTGCCCGGCTTGTAACGTCGGCCGATCGCCTGCGTGACGCGGCCAGCGCTAATGGCCGCGAGGGGTATTGGGCCGCCGCGAGCCGGGCGCTGGGGACCAGTGGCCGCATGCGCCGCACTCTCTGGGTTTACCGCTGGCTCCGGATTGCCGGGCCATTGGAACGGGCGCTGGAAGACCGGTACGAGTTCCTGCTGATGCGCCGGCGAGTACTGCGGGAACTGCAAGGCTTTACGCAGCGCACCATCGCCCGGTTCTTCGGAAATGATGTCGGCGATGAAGCCCTGGGGATCTTGCGCGAACGCGAGGCGCGGGTGGACGATGCGCTGCAGGCGATGACGCTCCGCTTCGGCGATTATGCGGAGGCCCTTGCGCAGCACCTCCTCACCCGCACTGCGTTGCGGCTGGAACTGGCGGAGTACGAGGCGCGGCTGGAAGAATCGCTCATCACGCAGGAAATCTTCGACGCCCAGGAGCGGCGGATTGCCAAGCAGCGGCAGCGCGCGGACGAGCGGCCGAGCCTTGAACTGAACGATCAAATGGTCGCAATGCTACGTGGCGTTCCCGTGTTTCAGGATCTAAGCGAGGAAGAAATCGCCCGGGTCGCGCGGGAACTGGAGCCGCGTTTGGCTTCTCCGGGTGAGAAGATCATCCGCCAGGGCGATCGCGGCGACGCGGTGTACTTTATTGCCGCGGGCAGCGTGGAGGTGCTGTTGCCGACCCGGCGGATCCGGCTGGAGCCGGGAGCCTTCTTTGGGGAGATGGCGTTGCTTCAGGATCGACTGCGTGCCGCCGACGTGGTCGCATTGGGCTACACGCACCTGCTGGTGTTGCGCGTCCGCGCGTTCCGGTCGCTCCTCCGCCGGCACAAGGGCTTGCGGGAAGCCATGCAAGCCACCGCGGCGGCCCGGGAGGCAGAAAACACAGCAAAGCTCCAAACAAGTTTTGAAAATCAAAAAAGTTAGCCTAAGCCAAATTTTGACGAAGACTTGCATCTTGCCGCCTTAGCGGGCACATCGGGTGGAGAATTACCGAGAGTAGTTGTTCGCACGATGATATCTCCGACCCGCCGTCTGCGGGATGCAGGGCGCCAGGCTGCCAGCTTCGACCGCATCCGCCAGGCCCATCAGACCGAGATGGCTGAAGACTATGTCGAGTTGATCAGCGATCTGATCGCGGTGAACGGAGAGGCGCGCGCGGTAGATCTGGCCGAGCGGTTCGGGGTCAGCCACGCAACCGTCAACAAGACACTGACCCGCCTCCAGCGCGACGGGCTGGTGATCACCCGCCCCTACCGCAGCATTTTCCTGACCGAGGAAGGGGAGGCGATGGCGGAGGAATCGCGCCGGCGTCACCGGATCGTGCTGGATTTTTTAAAGGCAATCGGCGTCAGTCCCGCAACGGCGGAAAGCGACGCGGAAGGCATGGAGCACCACGTTTCCGACGAGACGCTGGCCGTGTTTGAGGAGATCATCCGGAAAGGGCAGACCGGGAATTGAGCTCCCTGTTGCTGACCGGCCTGATCGCCATGCTGGTTCAGCAGGCGTTTGCCACCGTCGCCAAGATGGCCATGCCGGTGCTCGGGCCGCTCGCTGCGGGCGACCTCGGCCTCGATCCGGCCCTGATCGGCGTGTTCGTCAGTGTTACCGCAGCATTCGGCCTTTTCGCGACGCTGTCGTGCGGCAATGCCATCCGCCGCTATGGTGCGCTGCGTATCAGCCAGGTGTCGCTGGTCGTGGTCGGGCTCGGGCTCGCCACGATCGGCCTGGGCGCGCTGCCGGCGATGGCGGTGGCGGCTGCTCTGATCGATCTGGGCGCCACCGTGGCAACCCCGGCATCCAGCCATATCCTGGCGCGCCATTCGCCGACGCGGATCGCCCCGATGGTGTTCTCGATCAAGCAGACCGGTGTGCCGGTAGGGGTAATGCTGACGGGCCTGAGCCTGCCGCCGCTGGCGGTGCTGTATGGCTGGCAAGTGGCGGTGGTAGTGGCAGGCGCTGCATGCTGCGTGCTGGCGGTGCTGTTGCAACCGATCCGGGAGCGTTTCGACAGTGACCGGGTGCCGGAACAGAAACTGCACTGGGGAGATGCCTTGGGTACTCTCTCCAGCGTGCTGAAGGACGCTTCCTTGCGCCCAATGGCGGCGGCGGGCTTCGCTTTCATTGGCTTGCAGGCCGTGTTCACCACATTCACTGTCACCTACTTGGTCGAAATCGTCGGGCAGTCGGTGCAGACCGCGGGCAGCGTATTCGGGCTCGCCATGACCATTGCCATTCCGGCCCGCATCCTCTGGGGCTGGGTGGCGAGCGGGCATGTGCCTGCCCGTATCCTGCTGGCCGGTTTCGGCGTTTCCATGTTCCTGGCGGTCGCTGCGATGGGCCTCATGACCAACGCATGGTCGATGGTGGGCGTCGCCGCCGTGGTCCTGGCCTGCTCGGCAACGGCGGTGAGTTGGCATGGGGTTCTCTTGGCCGAAGTCGCGCGGGTCGCACCCGAAGGCCAGGTTGGGGGCACCACCGGTGGCGTGCTTGCGTTCGGTAATGCCGGCCAGATCCTGCTGCCCTCGGCGTTTAGCGCCCTGGTGCTGGCAACGGACAGCTACTTCTTCGCGTTTGCCATCAGCGGCTTGCCGGCGGCTCTGGCCGGGCTTTGGATGTTGCGGAAGCCCGGCCGGCCACCGAAGGCCTCCGCGTCGCCCGCCTAGCGCAGCAGCGCCAGTAAGGCGGAGGCGATAACTTCCGTCGCTTCGGCCAGATCGGCCAAACGCACGTGCTCGTCCGGCCCGTGGGCGTTGGCTTCCGCAATCGATGCCGGACCGGCGCCGAAGAGGACGACGGGCACGCCCGCCGCCTGATAGTGCCGGGCGTCGGTATAGAGGGGCACCGCGCTTTCCGGCAGCAGCTTGCCGCCAGCCGCAGCCTGGAGGGCGCTGACCAGCGGCGCCTGGCCCACCTCTGGTTTCAGCGGTGCGGCCAGCATGATCGTGCGGCATTCGGCCGAGGCGCCGGGGATGGATGCGGCGGCGGTCTCGATCATTGTTCGCAGTTCTGTCTCCGTGACGGCAGCGTCCTCCTCCGGGATCAGACGGCGGTCGAGCCGCAAGGTGACCTTGTCCGGCACGACGTTGGTGTTGATACCGCCCGCGATGATGCCGACGGTGATTTGCGGGCTGCCGATGCCGGGCAGGGCCGACACGACCCCGCCCAACCGTTTCCGTTCCACATAAATCGCGGTCAGGACGGTGTTCGCCGCTTCCAGCGCATCGACCCCGAGGGCGGGATTGGCTGCATGCGCGCTGCGGCCCAGCACCGTGGCCTCCAAATGGATAGCGCCGTTGTGGCCGGTCACGACGCTTTGGCCGAAGCCGGCGCAGATCGCCAAGTCTGGCTGGGAGATTTCTTCTTCCAGCAGCCAGGCCGGGCCGAGCAGTCCGCCGGCTTCCTCATCATAGGTAACGTGCAACTCGACCGCGCCGGCAGCCGGCGCCTCGCCGCTGTCGATCAGCGCTTTCAGTGCAAAGGCGTAA
>CAYYSC010000232.1:0-5678 GCA_964474065.1 uncultured Rhodospirillales bacterium
ATGGCGAAATCGACCTCGCTTTCGGTCCCTACTTCCAGCAGCTGGCGAAAAAGAATGGCGTGATTGTCAGCAGCTGCGACGGCGATCAGCACGGCGTGCTGAAGACCCTCATCGACGACATGAACCTGTGGGGATTCGAGACGGTGATGGCGGGTAACATAAAAGGATATCTCGACCGTTACGCCAACCCCACGATGATTGCACCGGAGGCGGACAAGCGGCGGCTAGATTACAAAATGTGCACCGCTTACACAGACGGTACCAAGTTATGTATCGAAATGGCATTGGTTGCCAATGCCCTTGGCCTCCGTACGCCGAAGCCGGGTATGACCGGCCCGCGCGCGAGCCATGTCGACGAAGTTCTAGCGTGCTTCGACCTTGAAGCCTTATGGGCGGATGGCCAACCGGTCGTTGATTACGTTTTAGGGGCCCGTCCCGGTGGCGGTGTTTTTGCCATCGGCTACCATGAGCATCCGTTTCAGTCGTTCATGATGAATTACTACAAGATGGGTGAGGGGCCTTTTTACGTGTTCTACCGCCCCTATCATCTGTGCCATGTCGAAAGCATTGCCTCAATCGTTCTGCCGGCCCTGGACGGGGAAGCTCTGCTCAGGCCCGACCAAGGCTTCTGCACCGACACTTTCGCCTATGCGAAGAAGGACCTTCAAGCCGGCGAAATGTTGGACGGAATTGGCGGGCACGCGTGTTACGGGCTGATTGAGAATGTCGGAGCCGCCCAGTCTCACCCAGGCCTGCAAATCTGTCTGACCGAGAACATCCGGCTCAAAAAAGATCTTCGGAAGGACGAGCCGGTTCTGCTGAGCGACGTTGAAATTGACCCTGGCAGGGAGGACTTCCGGCTGCGCAGCTTGGCGGTCGAGGCGGTCGGGGCCGTTCCGGAGAACGAGAAGGAAGCGTCATGCTTGCAGTTCTCGTTGTCCTGATGGCCGATCCTTCCCATGAAGCGCTGATCCCGCTGTTCCTGCGCCGAGTGAGGGAAAACACTGTCGGTCCGTATCGCATTTACGCCAGCGTCAATCATCTTTCGGACCGCCAGCGCCGCCTTGTCGGTGAAGAGCCAGATTTGAAAGCGGTTCACTGCGACATTGGCCTGGTGGAACGCGGACGCATAGAGCATGCGACGCTGCTGGAGGCACTTCGGGCGCAGGCCAGGGTTGATGGCGCGGGCTATTTTGTGACCATGCACCTGGACAGCTTTCCCATTCGGCGCGGGTGGGACCGGCGGCTCCGGCACGCATTGAGTGCCGGGAACCGCTTCGCTGCGATCGTGCCGCAAGGCTACAGTGCTTGTCTTTTCTGGGATGCTTCATTTGAGGAGCCGATGAGGCTGCCCCTCTTGGTAGCCGAACGGGAGCGGTCGGGGCCACCATTCGCCGCTTTCCAAGCGGCTTTTCCGGATTATGATCACATTGAGACGGGGCTCAACTTTCTGTATCAGGCTTGGCGGAGAGGATGGCGATGGCTGCCGCTGGAGCCGACGGGCCATCAGATCTACGGCGATGCAATCTTCCATCTGGTCGGGGGTGTCCGCCTGACCGCACCGGGGGAAGGGCGGTTGAGGCAATCGCCCGCTCTTGCAGCGATTCGGCCGCTCGCAACGCCAGCGTTTCGCCGGCTGCCACGTCGGGCCCGCGACCGGATCCGAGAATGGTTTGTCGACGAGGAAGCGACCGTCCGCGATGGAACACGGTGTTCGAAAAGACAAGAACTGGCAGCATTGCTCGAGGATCCGGAGGCCTATTTGGCGGCATGCCGTAGCGTGCAGGTACTGGAGGAGACAACGGCCGCCAGCTAGGCAGACTGCTAACCTGCGGATCGGACTAGCGGCTTACAGGGATGGCCACCTCGTTCCGGCGCAGGAATGGGATGGTCCATGGCGGATCGTAGAACATTGTCCGGGGTGGACCGTCAGCCCGCCACTCGCTTTCTTCAATTAGGCGCCGTAGTTCTTTAACGCGTGCTTCCAGCCGCCGTTGGTCGGTAGAGCCGCTGAACCGCAACACCGCCAGCGTTTTTGCCGGGAGCGCAACAACTTCGACCTGAGAGTTGACGGGGGCGGGCGCCGTCTCCTTGGTGAATTTTTCAGGCAGGAAGAACCGCATCCGAATCTTGCCGCGTTCGGCGGCACTTTCCACCGGAACCGTCATGGCGACCGACTCTTCCGATCCCTCGGTCGCGACCGGCGTGGTCATTGCAATTTCAGCCGCTGGCCTGTTCTCGCCGGAAATATAATCGAAAAGCAGGCGGAAGGCAGCGCTTCGCCCGGCCTCCGGATTTTCCGCCTCCACTGTCGCCTGCGCCGCCAGCCTCGGCTCGTACTCGCGGATTTCCGCAGCGCTGCTCAATTCGCTGACGACCCTGTACTCCGGTTGCTCGTAGGAAGATCGGATGCCGAACACGGAGCAGCCTGCAAGCAATAAAGACGAAAGAAAGACGATCAGAACCCGCAGCATGAGCGAAATCCATCGAATGCGTAAACGCACTTTACGTAAGGCCACCTTTCAGGGACTGCAATGCATTCGGTCAGTGCCAGCCGCCAGCTCATGGAACCGGGTAAGTGCGACATTCTTTCAGGGAACGCTGACGCGATGTGCTCGTTGTAGGCGTGTTCCCAGCCAAGGAGACAACGACATGGCTATGACGACGAAAGAGGACCTGTTCCTCCACTTTCTGCGGGATATGTTTTATGCGGAAAAGCAGATCCTGAAGGCGTTGCCCAAGATGGCTGAAGCGGTTGACGGCACGCCGCTCGCTGACGCTTTCCGTGAGCACGAGCAGGAGACCCGGGGCCAGGTCGACCGCCTGAAGAAGGTGTTCGAACTTGGCAACAAAGAGGCGAAGGGCGTTAAATGTGAGGCGGTGATAGGCCTAATCGAAGAATCCGAAGAGATTATGGAGGACGCGAAGGATCAAGGCGTGCTGGCAGCGGGCTTGGTTGCTGGCGCCCAGGCGGTCGAGCATTATGAGATCGCCCGCTACGGTACGTTGGTCGAATGGGCGAAGGAACTCGGCTACGACGAAAGCATTCCCCTTCTGGAGAAAAATCTTCAGGAAGAGAAGAACGCGGACAAAAAGCTGACTGAGATTGCGCTGGACTTTGCCAATAAGCAGGCAGCCTGACCAGACTTTGGGAATAACGCCCGGCCTTTTTATGGCGGGGTAAAGGAACGCGGCCGGCTAGGCCGCGTTCTATGCTCCAGCGACCATTTCTCTACGCCTGGATCAACCTCGCAAGCTGATCGGGGGTGCTGAGCATCGGATAATGGCCGGTGTCGATCTCAAACCATCGGGCATCGAGGGCTTTGGCGCAGCGTTCCTGGTGCGGGCGCCCGGGGTTCACGGCCTGGGGGCAATAAATGACACTTGCATCCCATGGCTGGGACCAGAAGCTTTCCAACTGGACGGGCTCATAGAACACGGAGCGCGGATGCAGCGTCACACGGTCGGCGGCCCAGTCGCGAAGGGCGGGCTCCAAATCCTTGAAGGCACGGCTTGCCGCATCTTCCCGTGTCATGCCGACAGCGAGTTTTGTTTCGATAGCGGCGGGCGTTTTCACGATATCCCGGATTCTTTCACCGCTTTGGAGGGCAAGGGCGTCGGCGAAAACCACCCGCGCCACCCGGTCCCGCGCCCGCTCCGCTGTCCGTGCCAGAATCATGCCGCCGCTGGACGTCCCGACGAGAACCACGTCGCTCAAGTCCTCCAGGAACAGCATTCGCACCACCTCTTCGGCTTGGCTTTCGGTGGTGATGCCAGGCCGAAGTGCGCCGGCGCGCTCCGCGCACCCGTCCAGGCAAGGAACATAGACGGCGTGTCCTTGAGCGCGCAGGCGGTCTGCCACCATCTTCCAGATCCACGGCCCTTGGTAGGCACCGTGCAGCAATACAAAGGTCGTCATTGGCGTTTCTCCCGCCGTCTTGAAGCCGCAAAGTGGCGGTTACGCGCCTAGGGGTAGGGCAGGAGCCATTGCCTCATGCCCGGCGGCATAGTGCCGGTTGGTCACTGCCGGATCCCGGTTGACGAGTGGCCGCGCATACATTGGGTGTCGCATGCTGCGGACTTCATGCTCCAGCCGCAGCAGGGGTTGGCCGCTCTCGGGATCGACAATATCCAGGAAGCGGTACTGGTGCTGATCGCTTTCCTCTGAGATCAGCCCCCGCTCCAGCAACTTTTTATAAGGCCCGGAAAAATCGGCGAGATAGACGGCGATATGATGACCGTCGAACTCCGGCAAGGGCACATCGGTCTCGCGGAAAATCAGCTCTTGTCCATCACCGACTGAGACCTTGGCCAACGCCGACCCGCCGTCCTCCTCCAACTGGGCGGGAGCATTTATGATCTCGTTGTAGAACCGGACGATGCCCTCTGCAGAGCCCCGCAGTGCGTCCACCTCTACATAAGGCATGCCCAATTGCGTCGTGCCGAAGCGTTCGCCAGGCTCGTAGACTCGGATTAAATTGCCCCAGGGGCAGGTGACCTCAACGTAATCGTTGTGTTCGGCGAAAGAGAACTTCGTTGCCGCAAGCACGTCCTTCACGCTTTCCAGCCGTTGCAACAGCGCTGCACGGTCCGGGATTACCAACCCGGTGTGGCCGCGAAGCACCTGTGCCTGCGCGTTGGTTGGCAGGTGGAACTGGGCCTTGCCGACATTGACCCACATGTTGTTTGTCCCCGTCATCAGAAACGGATCGCGGGTCAGGCCCAGGCCCATGATGTAGAACGTAACCGCCAATTGCTGATCAGGCACCCGGGTATTCACATGTTCAAGCAATACCACGTTACCGATATCTTCAACGGTCCGGTCAAATTGGGTCATTGTTGGCATTTCCTCGTTCGCGCGTGTTGCAGCAATTCTAAGCACGGGAAGATTCCATCCCATGCCTCACGGCCTTACAGAAACATGGTCGAATCAGGCTCCAAATCGAGCAGCCAGCGGCCGGCGGTCTGGTAGTGGTCCATCCGTCCTTGTACCTGCTGGGACGCGGTCAGCGCATCGCGCAGCCGCCGCTCGAAGGGCTGAGAGGGGAAGATCGCTGTCGCTCCGGCGGCACGGTAGGCATCGGTGGTCACGGCCGCCCCTTCGTTAATAGTGTGAGTTGCTGCCAATCGGATGGCAATCCGATTGTCCATGGAGATCGTGACGTTATTGGCGGCGTCGGCATAGGCTTGGTCCGCGCTCGAATAGAGGTAGGCGCGGGCGCTGCGCAGGCGAGCCTCCATTTGGGCAAGCTGGGTTTGGAAGACCATGTTTTCGCGCAAGGGGGAGGGCATGCCGCGTGGTGTTTTCGCCATGGCGAGTTCGCGGAGTGCGTCCAGCACGGAGCGGGCGATACCCAGTTGCAGTCCGGCAAAACCAACGGCGTACACGAGCGAGGTAGAAATGCGATAAATCGGAGACGAGTCATTGAGAGCGCTCTGGTCGGCGCGGTCCACCGTCTGCTCTTCCGGCACGAACAAATCCACGACTTCGAACGTGTCGCTGCCGGTCCCGCGCAGGCCAATTACGTCCCAGACGTCGTGGATCGCGGCATTTTGCCGGGAGAACAGGGCGGTTCGGTCCATCTTCCGCCCGTCCGGATGCAGGCGCGGCGTGACGCCGTCTGCCTCAAAGACCCAGCTATGGCCGCCGAGCAGTGTGGCGTGGCGGGAGCCACTGG
>CAYYSC010000233.1:0-5675 GCA_964474065.1 uncultured Rhodospirillales bacterium
GACCAACATGGGCGACCTGACGGCGGACGCCAATCTCGCCTACGCTCAGGCCGTTGATCCGACGGTCGAGGTCTCGATCAAGAATGGCGGTGGCATCCGCGCGGAAATCGGCACCGTCGACGGGATAACGGGCGAATTGCTCCCGCCGCAGGCCAACCCGCTCTCTGGCAAACCGGAAGGCGGCATTAGCCAACTCGATATCGAGAACTCGCTGCGCTTCAACAACGGCCTGACCACCCTCGATCTCACCGAGGCAGAGTTGGTCGAGGTGCTGGAGCACGGTGTCGCCGCGAGTGGCCCCGGCAATACGCCTGGCCAGTTCCCGCAACTCGCCGGGGTGAACTTCACTTATTCCACCGACCTGCCGGCCGGCTCCCGGATCATCGACGCCTCGCTGGAGAACGGCGGGACTTTGGTGCAGAGCGGCGTCTTCGTCGGCGATCCCAATGCGGATGTACGGATCGTGACGCTCGACTTCCTCGCGGGTGGCGGCGACAACTATCCGTTTCCGGCGCTCGGTGAGAATGTGGTGGACCTCGATACGGTCGTAACGGACGCCGGCACCAGCAACTTCGCGCCGGCCGGTACGGAGCAGGACGCCATCGCCGAGTTCCTTCAGGCCAATCATGGCGACGCCGCATCAGCCTTTGGGCTAGCGGAGACCGATCCCGGCAACGATCCTCGCTTTAATGAGGTGGGCCGGTCCGTTGGGACCGACCAAGACGACACCATTGATGGGACCGACCAGGACGACACGTTTCTGCCGGGCGCTGGCGCCGACCAAATGACCTTGGGCGGAGGGGCCGACACCGTGGCGGGAACGGTCGCTGAGCTCGACGGCGATACGATTGCCGATTTCACCGACGAAGACCGCATCTTGCTTACCGGCGAAACGGTGTTCCGGGACCGGCTGACCGTTACGGAAGGATCCGCGGTCATCGATGTCGACCAAGACGGCGACGGGACGTCTGACGGGTCGTTCACATTGCTCGGCGATTTCACCTCCGGTGACTTTATGGCGGTCATTGATCGCAATGATACAGTCGTCACCTTCGAGGATTTCCTGCCGGTCCTCGAGGAAGGTCAAGCTGTCGATCCAGCCCTGGTAAACGGGGTGAACAATCAGTTGTTCCTCACGGGCAACGGCACAAAGGAATTCAATCTGACCCTCCGTGACGCGGGATATGCTGGGTTCGACAACGCCGTTGGTGTTTACGAAGTTGATCAGGCTGGCGACATCCTCGACGCGCGGCTCTTGTTCGACAATGCAAACGCGGACAAGACCGCTTCGACGACGGTGTCAAACGTTGAAGCCGGTCACTCCTTGGGCTTCTTCATCGTCCAGGATGCAGCAGACTGGGCCGAGGGTCTCGACGCCGCCGATACCTTCTCGTTCGTGAACACCTCGGGTGCACCTGCCAATGTTGGAGATGGCCCCGATATCCATCTCGCGGTGAACGGGGCAATGACGGACGAGACCGTTTTCCACAGTTACTCGGGCAACATGAATGAGGACGGCCTGGTGCATGCCCTCTCCGGCGTCGAAGCTCGCGGCGAGCAGATTGTGATCGGGTTCGAGGATCTCACCGGCGGTGGTGATCGGGACTACGAAGACGTTGTATTCGTGATCGAACCCTTCGACAGCAGCGGGCTGATCATCTGACCTGTTCCCTGCTGGAGAATCGAGGAAAGGTTCCGCCCGCTAGTCGAGTGTTTCTGACG
Organism: uncultured Rhodospirillales bacterium; assembly: GCA_964474065.1. Lineage (GTDB taxonomy): Bacteria > Pseudomonadota > Alphaproteobacteria > Bin95 > Bin95 > JACKII01. The sequence continues at coordinate 1,723 of CAYYSC010000233.1, forward strand.
CTTTCCGAGGGCGATTTCAGCGGTTGCAATCTGTGCGCGTTGAAATCGCCTGATGATCTGCCCCGCGGAGCAGCAGGTGCTGTCCGAACGGACACAACCGGCGCCGTAGTGGCCCACAAGGCTCCAGCAGAGGGAGCCACAGCCTGCGCCCGTCGCGGTTTTCTCGCTAGCCCTATTGGGACGCGGCCAAGGGCTCGGCCTTTCCGGATATCCAGTCCTGCTGCGCCCAGATTGCCGTCAGTTCCTCCGCCAAAGCCAAGTCTTGCGGAAAATCGATCTCTCTCCAGCGCTTGCCGGCAATGTCCACGATGCCGACCTGCTTGGTCTCCGCCAGCCGGTCGATTGCGGAGAGGTAATAACGTTTCAATCCCTCTGGCTCACGTAGCACGCTCTCCACGCCCCGGGCGAACAACGCGCCGCCTTCGCCGCGAAGCAGCAGGAGGCCGATGGATTCGGCATCGGTCTGTTCCAGCGGCAGTTTCTTGCCGATGGCGGTCAGCCATCTGCCGTCGAGCGAGACCTTCATGTCGTCCTCGTCATAGCAAGGCTTGCGGTCTGTAGTGACGGTAACGGGCGCTGTGGCTTGCCGGAGCAGGCTCTGAAGAATCGCGGGCTCGATCAACGTATCGCCATTCAGCAGCAGAAAATCCCCGTTCATTTCGGGCCGCGCCACATAACAGCTACCGATGTTGTCCGCGACGCTGTAAAACGGGTTCAAAAGCGTCCGCACGCGGACGGAACCGGAATTCAACCGCGCGGCGGCGGCTTCAACGGCCTCCGAAACGAAGCCGGTAACCACCACGATCTCCCTCACGCCCGATGCCGCCAACGCCTGGACCTGCCAGTCCAGGACGCTGCGCCCGCTAACGGAAAGAAGGCACTTCGGGCGGAATTCCGTGAGCGGCAAAAGCCGCCTGCCTTGGCCGGCACTGAGAATGATCGCTTTCAAGATCTTTGGCTACCGCGGACGATTTTGACGGAAAAAGCTTGTTGATGGAGGAAGCTTGGTTTGGCTGCCGGTCGGAAACACGCCCCTCTACCAAGATCTGCCGTATCGAGCGATACGCATTTCGATCGCTGTCAGCGTAAGATGCACGCGCTATATACACTGGCTGTCCAGGCAGACCAACCGGTATCCATCAAATTTCCCATCGGATGAGTGAATGGTCAGCGATGTGGCAAAGCCCATGTCAGCGCCGCGCTGAACATCGTCGTCGAGGTCCCGGAAACCGGCGCTTAACGGAAGTATCGACAGTGACGAATGGCGATTTGATCGACTTGTCTCTCCTAATCAAAACAACTGAGCCAGGCCGATGGTTCCAAGCAGCTACCCCTGATTTTCGTCTGATGGTTGGTCAAACATATCTGTCTGGGATAGAGCTTCGATTGTGCTGCGCGGCGCGGTGAGCCCCAGATGACCCCAGGCTTGGCCCGTAAGCATCCGGCCCCGCGGCGTCCGGGCGACGAATCCTTCCTGCATCAGATAGGGCTCAATCACTTCCTCAATAGCATCCCGCGCTTCGGATAGGGCCGCGGCAATCGTCTCCACCCCTACCGGCCCGCCGCCGTAATGCTCGGCCAGTACAGTCAGATAGCGCCGGTCCGCGCCATCCAGCCCTCGCGCATCCACCCCCAACCGTTCAAGCGCGCGCTGCGCCAAGGCGTGGGTCAAGTTGCCCCCGGTCTCGACCAGGGCAAAGTCCGCCACCCGCCGCAGCAGGCGCCCCGCAACCCGCGGCGTGCCGCGGGCCCGTGCTGCGATCTCAGCAATCCCGTCTTGCTCTGCGGTCAGTCCCATTAGGTTCGCCGCCCGGGCAATGATCGAGGATAGTTCGGCATGGGTATAAAATTCCAGCCGAACCGGAATACCGAACCGGTCGCGCAGCGGAGTGGTCAGCAACCCCTGCCGGGTTGTTGCGCCGATCAGCGTGAAAGGCTGCAAGTCTATCCGCACGGTCCGCGCCGCTGGGCCTTCGCCGATTACCAGGTCCAGTTCGAAGTCCTCCATGGCTGGATAGAGGATTTCCTCCACCACGGGGCTAAGACGGTGGATCTCATCGATGAACAGCACATCCCGTGCGTCCAGATTTGTCAGAACGGCCGCCAGATCGCCCGGCCGCGCGATTACGGGACCAGAGGTCATGCGGAAATTGACACCCAGTTCCCGCGCCACAATGTGTGCCAGCGTGGTTTTGCCAAGACCCGGCGGACCATAGAATAGCAGATGGTCCATGGCTTGCGCCCGCTGCCGGGCTGCTTGAATGAAAATCCGCAGGTTTTGCCGCGCTTCGGCCTGCCCGGTGAAGTCGTTCAGCAGTTGTGGACGCAGCGCGCGGTCATTCGCCTGCGCATCGTCTTCCAGCTGGGCTTCAGACCGCAAGAGAGGGTCGGGATCGGTCATTCGGGGTCCTTAGAGCGACCGGGCAAGCGACTTGAGCGCAGCCTTGATTAACTCTTCCGCAGTCGGGTCCTCGGCAGACCGAGTGCCTTCCGCAACAGCACGCGCTGCCTCCTGACTATCGTAGCCGAGATTGACCAGCGCCGACAGCGCGTCCGCAGTCGAGGCAGCTGTATTCGTTCCAGGCTCAGCAGCTTTCGGCTTCGATTGCGTGTGGGCAGGACCGCCGGACGAACGCGGCGCTGCCGTCCGCCCAGCCTGCGCGCCCAGTGCCATGACCGCAGGCGCCTTGTCCTTCAGTTCATTGACGATGCGCGCCGCCAATTTCGGCCCGACGCCAGGGGCAGAGCGCACCGCGCTAGCATCGCCCAAAGCGATCGCCCGGCTAACGCCGTCGGATCCAAGCGCGCCCAAGATCGAAAGCGAAGCCTTTGCGCCGACGCCTTGCACGGTGGTTAGCAGGCGGTGCCATTCCCGTTCCGCTACCGTCCGGAAGCCCAGCAATTGCAATAAGTCTTCGCGAACCATCAATTCGGTATAGAGGCTCGTCACCTCGCCGGCGCTCGGCAATGCTGCCAGCGTACCCGGTGCGCAATAAAGAATGTAGCCAACACCCGCGGTTTCGATCAGCACGTGATCTTCGCTGATATAATCGACGACGCCTGTAATTTTCCCAATCATCGCGCAACCCTCATAGCATTCGCCCGCCGCCGCTCTGCTGTTGCGGTCCAGATGTGGCAGATGGCGATCGCCAGAGCATCCGCCGAATCGGCATTGTTTGGCTCCACTCCGGGCAGCAGCAGACGGATCATGTGCTGCACCTGAGCCTTGTCAGCATGGCCAACGCCCACTACCGCCTTTTTGACGGTGTTGGGCGCGTATTCTGCCACACTCAGGCCGGCACGTGCCGGCACTATCAATGCTACCGCCCGGGCTTGCCCTAGCTTCAGCGTTCCGGCGGCATCCTTGCTGACAAAGGTTTGTTCTACTGCTGCTCCCGTCGGCTTATGGCAGTTAATCACGTCTTGCAGCTCGTCATACAGGCGGGCCAGCCGATCCGCCAGGTTGCCTTCACCAGATTTGCAGAAGCCGTCGCCCAGGTGAACCAGCTTTTCCCCATGCGCCTCTACCACACCCCAACCGGTGCGGCGCAGGCCTGGGTCAATTCCGATTACACGCATGATCACTTCAGCCTTTGCTGCTTTGCCTGCCGGCCGTTGGGGACCGTGCTAACTCGGATTCGTTAGACAACTTACTGACGATTCATTGCGGGTCACCGCCGATATAGCCCCTGTTGAACCAGACACTCCGGCAGGTTGATGGGAGCGGATGTACTCGTTAGGCCAGCGCGTGCGCAAACTTTAGCGTGTTTGATTGGTGTATCGGCGTACAAAACCAGCCCGTCCGCTCAACACCCTTACGACTAATCTGCCAATCCTGAAAATTGGATATCTACCCCAAATCCATGGGCGTGCGATCAAGGTTCTGACTCGGCTTACGCCGCTGCGGTCGTGCCGATCACGATAAGTTCGGAAGCAGACGGGGAGTTCGGAAC
>CAYYSC010000234.1:0-5660 GCA_964474065.1 uncultured Rhodospirillales bacterium
ACCTCTTGGAAAGCTTGTTGAACCAGTCGCTTGACGCCGGCCTTGACCGCAAGAGCTTTCTGGTGGCGCTTGGCGGTGGTGTGGTTGGCGACCTTGGCGGTTTTTTGGCTGCCATTCTGCTGCGTGGGATCGATTATGTGCAGGTGCCGACGACGCTCTTGGCGCAAGTCGACAGCTCGGTCGGCGGCAAGACCGCCATCAACACCCGCCACGGCAAGAATCTGGTCGGCGCCTTTCATCAGCCGCGGCTGGTGTTGGCTGACACCGACACGCTCGCAAGCCTGCCGAAACGGGAATTGCTGGCGGGATATGCCGAAGTGGCCAAGTATGGCCTGATCGACCGGCCGGAGTTCTGGGCCTGGCTGGAGACCCATGGCGAGCGCGTGCTGGCTTTGGAGCCGAAAGAATTGGCGGAAGCCGTACTGGTCAGTTGCGAAGCAAAGGCCGAGGTCGTCACCAAAGACGAGCGGGAAGGCGGCGTCCGGGCCCTGCTCAATCTCGGCCATACATTCGGGCATGCGATTGAGGCGGAAGCGGGCTATGATGGGCAACTGCTCCACGGCGAGGCGGTGGCTGTCGGCATGGCGCTGGCCTTCCGCCATTCGGTACGGCTCGGGCTTTGCCAGGAAGCCGACGCCAAGCGGGTGGAGGCGCACCTGACAAGCGTGGGTTTACCGGTTTCCCCTCTTCAGGTTATGGGCCAGCAGCCTCCGGCTATCGACCGCCTGATGGCCCGCATGGCGGCCGACAAGAAGGCCGAAAATGGTAAGCTGACCCTGGTTCTTTCCCGCGGGATCGGCAAAAGTTTCATCGCCAAGGACGCGGATGCAGCGGAGGTGGAACGGACGTGGGCGGAAGCCCTGGCCGGCTGACCGGGTCTAGCCCTTGCCAGCTTCTGTCGGAGCGCTCACTCTGCGGCCTCTCTAACGAAAAAGCGAGGAGCGCCAGCGCATGGCTTTCTACGAACTGCGCCAGTACAAGGTAAAGCCGGGCAAGATGGACGACTGGGTCAAGATCATGGAGGAGGAGATCATCCCCTTCCAGGTCTCCAAGGGCATGGTGATCATCGGATCGTTCCGCGGGGAGGAGGACGACAGCGTTTATGTCTGGCTGCGCCGCTTCGAGAGCGAGGCGCAGCGCGAGGAGCTATACAAGGCCGTCTACGAAAGCGACTACTGGAAGAACGAGATGTCGCCGCGCATTCCAGACTATCTCGACCGGCCTAACAATGTCGTCCAGCGGATCGTTCCGACCCCGAAGTCGACTCTGCCTTAAGCTTCTCTGGCAAGGAAAAGAAAGGCCGCGGGCATCCGCAAATGTCGGCGCCCGCGGTCTCCGGTTATCGGGCCAGGTCGACCGCGTAGCTGTCGACCTGTGGCGGATCGCTGATCACCCCGCGATCCGCCAGAAACTGCGCGAACCGATCATAGCGGCCGACGTCCAATGCGGCGGGGCGCAGGGCGAAGCGGGGCAAGGTATCAGTCCAGGCCCGGCGGTTCAGTTCATCGTCCAACTCCTGACGCTGGCCTTTGATGAACAGTTCCCAGGACGCTTCCGGGTGGTTGACGAGGTATTGGACGCCCCGCTCGATCGCCTCCATGAACGGCAGGAAACGCGGGTCGTCTAAATTGTCCCGGTGCGCCACCACAATCAGTTCGTCGTAGGCGGGCACCCCCTCTTCTTCGAGATAGAAGGCGCGGCCGGGATGGCCTTCGATTTCCATCTGATTCAGCTCAAAATTGCGGTAGCCACCGATGACGGCGTGCACCCTGCCCGTGATCAGAGAGGGCGAGAGGGACCAGTTCACGTTCACGAGGCGGATGTCGTCCATGGTCAGGCCGTGCCGGTTCAGCACCGCGCCCAGCAGGGCATCTTCCAGTCCGCCGACCGAAAAGCCGACGCGCTTTCCCTTCAGGTCGGCAATGGACTCAATCGAGCCGTCCTCTAACACAATAATCGTGTTCAATGGCGTCGCCACCAGCGTGCCCACCCGGACAAGCGGGAGCCCCTCGTTCACCTGCAGGTGGAGTTGCGGCTGGTAACTGATGGCGAGGTCGTACTTTTTAGCTGCCACTAGCTTTGGCGGGTCGTTCGGGTCCGCCGGCGGCTGCATCACGACGTCGAGGCCTGCGTCGGCGAAATAGCCTAGTTCCTGAGCGATATAGAGCGGCGCGTGGTCGGGATTCACGAACCAGTCGAGCATCACCCGCAATTCCTCGGCTGCGCGGACGGGCATGGCAGCCAACATCAGGGCGAGAGCAAAGGCCAGGGACCGGAGCATGGCGAAGTCTCCTCCTCAGAAGGTTTCCGGTTGCCAGGGGATCAAGCTCCGGAGGACGGCGTTAAGCGAAAAGTACAGCGCGAGCGCGCCCACTGTCAGGACGAACAGGGCCGCGAACATCAGGTCGGTCTGCATGCGGGCATTGGCGTGCAGCATCAGGTAGCCAAGCCCGGCCTCGGACCCGACCCATTCCCCCACGACCGCGCCGATGGGGGCGATGGCCGCGGCGACGCGCAAGCCGGATGCGAGACTCGGCAGCGCCGCCGGCACGCGCAAATGGCGCAGCGTGGCGAAGCGGCTCGCCCCCATGGTCTGGGCGAGCGCCAGCCAGTCCGGCTCCGTGCGCCGCAGGCCATCGAAGAAGGCGGCGGTGACGGGAAAATAGATGATCAACGTGGCCATCGCCACCTTGCTCGCCATGCCATAGTCGAGCCAGAGCACAAGCAGCGGCGCGATGGCAAACACCGGAATGGCTTGGCTTGCGACCAGCACCGGCAGCATCCAACGGGTCGCACCCGGAATGGCCGCCATGATCAGTGCCGTCGCCGCGCCGAGCAGCGTCCCCAGACCGAGGCCCATCAGAATTTCGGCTCCCGTTACCCAGGCGTGCATGAGGATCATGTCATAGCGAAGGAGCAGGGTGTTGAGCACCTTCATCGGGCCGGGAAGGATGAACGGCGGCACGGCGGTCCCCCATACCACCGCCTGCCAAACGGCAAGCAGAACGGCAGCGATCACCAAGGGGCGCAGGAGCTTCATAGGGTCGGATTGAGCAACCGGTTCAGGAGTTCGCCGTGCCGATGGGCCACCTCCTCATCATCGGCCGGCCGGGGTGGCGGCGACGGCGGCAAAGCTTCGTCCCGCAGGCAGACCGGCCGCCCCTCCATCAGCACGATGCGATGGGCAAGGCGCAGTGCCTCCAACGGGTCGTGCGTGACATGCAACACCGTGCGCCCCGCCAGCATGCGTGCGGCAAGGTCCTGCATCCGGTGCCGGTTAAGCGCGTCCAACGCGGCAAAGGGTTCGTCCAGCAGGACGATCGGACGGTCCTCGACCAACGTCCGCACCAGCGCCACCCGCTGCCGCATGCCACCCGACAGCGCCGCCGGGCGGGCGTGCCGATATTTTTCCAGTCCCACCTCGGCGAGAAGTTCCGCGGCATGGGCCCGCCGCCGGGCAGCTTCCTCGCCGCGGAGGCGCATGCCAAGGCATGCATTCTCCAGCGCGGAGAGCCAGGGCAGCAGGGCATCCCGTTGTGCCATCAGCGCGACACGGCCGGTGGATTGGACGCCGTCTGACAGGCGGGAGCCATAATCGCCCGGCCCGGCATCGAGGCCGGCGGCGATGCGGAGCAAGGTCGACTTGCCGACGCCGCTGTCGCCGAGCAGGCAGGTCCATTCGCCTGCCCCTAGCTCCAACGTTAAATCATTGAAAAGGATTACGCCGTCATAGGCGAGATTCGCCGCCTCAATCACAAGGCCGGGCACCGGCAATCCGGCTCGCCCCGCGTCTGCGGTCTCCATTCTCACGAAAGCACGTCTCCCTACGCCGGTCCTAGCCGGATCAGGTTCCAGGGGTCGTCTCGCGCGGTCGAGACCTCTCAGCCGGCGTCACCCGGCTCCCCCGCATGCGGATAAATATATTGTGGCAACCCATCCGCCACCATGCAAGCGGGCACGGCGTTCATCTCGCGCCTTTGATGCTTGTGGGGCTCTACCTTCTGGGCGGCGGCCTATTCTTTCTGCTTTTTCCCCCCGCCGGCGGCGTCGGGAGCGTAAGGCGCGTACCAGGAAGCGGGGCGCTTCTCAATGAAGCTCATCAGCCCCTCAATCGCTTCGTCCGTCAGGCGCTTTCCGGCATGATCGCGCGCCAGCCAGCGGGCCAGCGTGTCGTCCACCACCATGTTCGCGCATTCAAGAATGGAGCGCTTGGACGTGGCGATGCCGTCCGGGGCGACCTGAAGGATTGCATCAATGATCGGTTCCGCCGCGGCGTCCAGGCCGCCGACTTCGCAGACCTCGTCCACCAGCCCCAGTTCCCTCGCCTTGTGGGCGCCGAAGCGTTCGCAGGTGATCGAGTAGCGCCTGACATGCCGGGCGCCCATCCGGCCGAGCAGGACGGGGTAGATCGGTGCGGCCATCAAGCCCCACTTGGCCTCCGTGATCGCGAAATACGCATCGTCGGACGCGATGACGATATCGCACGCCGCGGCGATGCCGGTGCCGCCGCCGAAGCATCCGCCATGCACCAACGCTATCGTCGGCTTCGGCACTTCGTTCAGGCCGCGAATGGCGTTCGTGGTGTCGACCGAGATCTGGAAATTCTCTTCCGGCGAGAGTTCGATATTGGCACGGACCCATTTCAGGTCGGCCCCGGCCTGGAAGTGCTTGCCATTCCCGCGCACGACGATGACGCGCACGTTCGGATCGTTCGCGAATTTGGTCACCGCGTCGATGGCGGAGACAATGACTTCCCGGTTGTAGGCGTTATTCACCGCCGGCCGGTTGATGGTGAGCGTTCCAACGCCCCGCTGGTCGACGGAGGTGAGGATGACGGCCTCCGAGGAGGAGGCTTTATCGCTTTGGGCCGGCATGGAAGATCCAGATGCTGTGAAACAGGTAAGGTTAGGGGTTTGTAGCAATCGCAATGTCGATCCACAAATGCGGCGTGACGGTGCCCTTGTCGCCTGCCCGCAGCAAAAGGGTGGTCGTCGCACTTTCCACCACGGCCGGACCCGCGATTTCCTGTCCCGGCGCGAGCGTGTCCCAATCGTAGATAGGCGTAGCCAGCCAGCTGCCGAGATAAACCCTGCGCTCGGTTCGCGGCCCGGTGGCCGGGCGGATTTTGGCCAAAGGTTCCTGGGGTAACGCGGGCAGTTTTCCGACCGCAGCCACGCGCGCGTTCACCAGGACAGGTTCCTGGTCCCGTAGCGCGTAGGTGTATAGCCCCTCGTGTCGTTTGTGGAAGCGCCCGGCGATTTGGTCCAGCATGTCCGATGCTTGCCAGTCCAGATCGTCGAGTGGCACGTCGATTTCGAAGATCTGTTCGCCGTACCGCATGTCGGCGGCGAAGCGGTGAGCGACCGGGCCGTTGAAGACGGCCGTGAGGCGCGCAGTGGCGTCGGCCTTCAATTCTTCGTAGAGCGCCCGCACGGCATTGGCCTCAAGAGCGCCGGTATCGCCAATATGGGTGCGGCTGGCCTCGAAGCGCAGGTCGGTGGCGAGCATGCCCCAGGCGCTCAGCACGCTGGCAACCCGGGGCGCGACAGCCCGGCTGACGCCGAGTTGGCGCGCGACCTCCGTCACGTGCAGGCCAGCGGCGCCGCCGAAGGAAAGCAGGGCAAAGCGGCGCGGGTCGATGCCGCGGCGGACAGAGACTA
>CAYYSC010000235.1:0-5649 GCA_964474065.1 uncultured Rhodospirillales bacterium
CGCCGTTTCGCCGTTGCCAGAACTGGAGTCGCCTGGCGCCGCAACCCCGGCACCAGCGACCGAGACCGATTCGCCGCCGCTTGCCGGCATCCGCGTGCTGGAGATCACCAATCTGATCGCCGGTCCGACCGGCGGCCGTCTGCTGGCTGATCTTGGGGCGGACGTGGTAAAGCTGGAGCCGCCGGGCGGCGATCTCTCCCGCCCGATTGGCCGAACCTATTTCTACAACGTAAACTTCAACAAACGATCGGTTTGCTTCGACGCGAGCAAGCCGGGCGCCAAGGAAGCTATCCAGCGCCTCACGAAAACCTGTGACGCTGTGCTGGCCAATCTGCGGCCCGGCGCGACCGAGCGCATGGGCATCGGCCCCGACGTCAACCCAATGCTGATCGAGACGCACCTGACCGGCTATGGCTGGACGGGACCTTACTCGAAGCGGCCCGGCATCGACCCGCTGGCCCAGGCGATGATGGGCCTGGAACGGGCGCAGGGTGGCCCGGAAAATCCGCCATCCTTTCCCGCGCAGCTTGCGCCCACCGACTACACCACTGGTGCAATGGGCGCGCTCGGCACGATCCTGGCACTCTATCAGCGCAAGCGGAACGGCATCGTCCAGCGTGTGGAGAGCAACCTGTTGAACGGTGGCGTCGTCTTAAGCTCGGCCTGGTTCAGCCGATACGCTGGCCGCCCGGAACGGCCGCTCGCCGACCAGCAGCAATACGGGCTGAATGCTTATCACCGTCTCTACCCAGTTCAGGACGGATGGGTCTATGTCGCGGCGGACAAGGAGAGCGAGCAAGCGGCGCTCAGGGCGTGGCTCGGCGTGGGCAGCCTTGATCCAGCCGGCAGCGGGCACCCGGCAGCGTCGCCCCTTGCAGGAGCAATGGGGACGGCATTCAGCCGCAAGACGCTGGCCGACTGCCTGCCAGGGCTCAAACAGGCCGGCGTTCCGGCAACCGAGGCGCAGCCGGGCGACAGCGAGTTGTTTCTGGACGACCCGCATTCTCTGGCCAATGATTTCGTCGCCGTGCGGCTGCATCCGAAAGTCGGTCAGATCAAGACCGCCTGGAACTACATTCAGTTCTCCAACACGGCGTCCAGCGCCGGGCGGCCAACGCCCTTGTTGGGCGAGCATACCGCGGAGGCCCTGGCCGAGGCAGGCTTCTCGGCAACCGAGATCGCTGAACTGTTCGAGAGTGGCGCTGCCCTGGCGGAATCCGCTTAAGGATAGCCTGGCAGCATGCGCGGTCTGGGTCCTCGTAGCGCCGCCGATGCCGAAAGGGTCGGCGGCAACGCCACTGTCTCCCGCCGGCCTGACGGTTGCGCGTTAGGCTAACCCGTTCGATTGCAAGGTTTGAAGAACAGGCGGGGAATCGATATTTTCCGGCTGTTGATCCGGGTCGTCAGGTTCCGTCACACGGAGACTTGTCCGACGCCATATTGAGTGCCGCAAGGAGAGACGGCATATCGATATCGCACTTGTGACGAGGGTCAACAAACATAGGAAATCCGTGAGCGTCCCCTGCAGGGGCGCACCAAGCCGTTAGCAAGTTTCGCCGAAATCCAGTACCCGGGCAGCATCAAACAGGAAGCGAAGACATTGCCGAACGCAATCGAGGCATTCGAGCGATTGACCGATTCAATCGCGGAAAAGCAGGTCGTTGTCGCGCTTGACTATGACGGCACGCTCACTCCCATCGTAAACCGCCCGGATATGGCGGTGCTGAGCGATGAAATGCGCACGGTTCTCCGCCGCGTGGCCGACCGGTGTCCAACGCTCGTGATCAGCGGCAGGGAACTTCGGAACGTCCAGCAAATGGTTGGGGTCGAAAACATCGTCTACGCGGGAAGCCATGGCTTCGACATCACCGGACCAGGCGGCAAATCTTTCAAGATCGAGGCGGGCGAGCGCTTTGTTCCTGCAATCAAACGGGCGGCAGAAGAGCTGAAGCGACGGCTGGACGGCGTGGAAGGCACTCTAATCGAAGACAAACGGTATGCGATTGCCGTCCACTATCGCAACGTATCCGAACAGCAGGTCGACACGGTGGAACAGGCTGTCGACGCGGCGCTCGCCCGGGAAACGGAATTGCGCAAGATGGGCGGCAAGAAGGTGTTCGAGCTACGGCCCGACATCGACTGGGACAAAGGCACGGCCCTGCTGCGCATTCTCGCGGAATTGGATCTCGATAATGCCGAAGTGACCCCATTTTATGTTGGTGACGATGTGACGGACGAGGACGCATTTCGCGCCTTGCGCCAACGCGGTATCGGCATTCGGGTGGGTGAAGAGGCCGGGGCAACCGAGGCTTCTTACCAGCTGGCCGATCCGGAGGAGGTCAGATGCTTTTTGGAACGGCTTGGGGAGTGGTTGGACCGGAGGCAACAATGACCGATGGCTGGACGCTTCGTTACGAAGGTTTCGATCCGAAGCAGCAGGGACTGCGGGAAAGCCTTTGCACCCTGGGGAATGGCTATTTCGCGACACGGGGCGCGCCTACGGACGCGGTAGCCGACGACACCTTCTATCCCGGCACTTATCTGGCCGGTGGCTATAACCGTTTGGAATCGGAAGTGGCCGGCCGGGTGGTCGAGAACGAAGACCTCGTCAACCTGCCGAACTGGCTGCCCTTTCAGATCCGGCTGGGCGATGGATCGTGGCTGGGCGCCCACGATCTGGAGCCGCTTGATTGCCGCCAGGATCTTGATCTTGCCGGCGGTATCCTCCACCGGCGGCTGAGACTGCGAGAGAAGAACGGGATTGTCTTCTCCTGGCACGAACGGCGCCTCGTGTCCATGGCATGTCCCCACCGCGCGGCCCTCCAAATTCAGATTGTCCTGGAGAACTGGTCGGGTCGGCTGTATGTGCGTTCCGGCATTGACGGGAGCGTCCGCAACGAGGGCGTAAAAAGATACCGGGAGCTGGCGGACCGACACTTGTCGACGCTCGAAACGCGCGCCGAGGAAGATGGTGCGATCCTCCTGCGCTCGCGGACCACGCAGTCACGGCGAGAGATAGCCGTCGCAGCGCGAACGGTATTGAGTGCCACCGGCACCGGCATGCCGGTGCTTGAAGAAATCGAAGAGAGCCAAGATTCGATCAGCCAGGTTTGGAGTATCGAATTGAACGCCGGCGCAACGCTCGCGGCAGAGAAAATCGTCTCTCTCTTCGATTCGCGCACCCCGGCCATCACGGAACCGGCTACTGCAGCGCTGACGGAATTGGCCAGTATCGGCCACTATGCCGACCTCGAAGCCGCGCACAAAAGGGCCTGGTCGCGGTTGTGGGACGGTTTCGATATTCAATTCGACACCAAACTCAATCATCAGATGCAAATGAAGCTGCGCTTGCATATCTTCCATTTGCTGCAAACGGTGTCGTTCCATTCGATTGATTACGATGTCGGGGTCCCCGCACGCGGCTGGCATGGCGAAGCCTATCGCGGCCATATCTTCTGGGATGAGTTGTTCATCTTCCCATTCATCAACCTGCGCATGCCGATCCTGACGCGCTCCCTGTTACTCTACCGGTTCCGCCGACTGCCTGAAGCGCGCCGGGCGGCACGCCGGGCCGGTTATGCCGGCGCCATGTTTCCCTGGCAGAGCGGCAGCAGCGGGCGCGAGGAGACACAGCATCTCCACCTGAACCCAATGTCTGGCCGGTGGTTTCCTGATACCTCGCACCGGCAGCGCCATGTCAACGCCGCCATTGCGTTCAATATCTGGCAGTATTTCGAAGCCACCGAAGACATGGAATTCATGGCCTATCACGGCGCTGAGATGATGCTGGAAATCTCTCGCTTCTGGGCCAGCATCGCCACGTATGACAGCGCAAAGAACCGCTATTCCATCAACGGCGTAATGGGACCGGACGAGTTCCATACGGCCGATCCGGGCACCGACCCGAGCGAGGCTGCGGGACTGTCGAACAACGCCTATACCAACGTCATGGCATCCTGGTGCATCATGCGGACCTTGGATGCCGTTGAAACTTTGCCTAATAACAGCCGCCAACGTCTGTTCGAAAAATTACAGGTGTCGGCGGAAGAACTGGAGCGCTGGGACAGGATCAGCCGCAACCTTTTCGTGCCGTTCCTGGGGGATGGGATCATTGGCCAGTTCGAAGGTTATGAGAGGCTTAAAGAACTGAACTGGGAAGATTACCGCTCCCGCTACGAAAATCTGCAGCGCATGGATCGTATACTCGAGTCGGAAAATAAAAATCCGAACGAGTTCCAGATCACGAAACAAGCAGACGTCTTGATGCTGTTTTTTCTGTTTTCTGCAGAAAATCTGAAGGATCTTTTCGACCGTCTCGGCTACCCGTTTTCGCCGGACATGATCGAGCGCAATATCCGCTACTACACCCAACGGACGTCACACGGCTCGACCTTGAGTTGGGTCACGCACGCCTGGATCTTGTCCCGTTGGGATCGCAGCCGGTCGTGGCGTCTGTTCGAACAAGCCCTCGACGCGGATTTTGCGGACCTTCAAGGCGGCACCACGGCGGAGGGTATCCATCTGGGCGCCATGGCAGGGGCTGTCGATCTCGTTCAGCGCTGCTACACGGGGATGGAAGTTCTCACGAACGCCATCAACTTCAACCCACTCTTGCCGGAGGAAATCGACTGTCTCCGCTCCCGCATTCACTATCGGGGGCAGATTCTCGACGTGACCGTCACGCACTCCGATTTGGAAATCTCTAGCCATAGCTGTACGGCAGCTCCGATTTCAATCGGCTACCGTGGCCATGTCCGGAAAATCAGCCCAGGCCAAACCTACCGGTTCCGGCTGGTCCGTCCGACAAGGAAACCGGAAATCGACTCGAATTTGGCCGAGATGGAGCTATCTGAGTCAAGGTAGTGCTCCAAACCGGTAGAGCTTTCTAGGGCTGCGAGGCCAAAATACAGGCAGAGGGCGGTGCTTCGATGACGCCGATACTGACGATCACGCTCAATCCTGCGCTCGATCTGAGCACAGGCCTGGAACACCTCGAAAAAAACAAAAAGCTGCGCTGCGAAGCCGCGACGCTGGAACCGGGCGGCGGCGGCGTCAACGTCGCGCGCGCGATCAACAAGCTTGGACGAAAGAGCCGGTCTTTTGCCGCTATCGGCGGTCCGACCGGCCAAGCCTACAAATCCCTTCTGACCGAAGAATTGTCGGACTCGCTGTGGTTCGACATCCCCGGCATGACCCGGCAGAGTTTTGTCGTGAACGAGCATTCCTCCAATAGCCAGTACCGGTTCGTGTTGCCGGGCCCGGAGTGGTCGGCCGAGACGTCGGAAAAGTTTTGCGAGAGACTGCGGGAAAAGCTCGAGTCCGGTATGTTTGCCGTTGCCAGCGGCAGCCTGCCGCCGGGCGTGCCCGATAATTTTTACGAAAAGCTCGCCGCACTGATCGCAGAGGCGGGAGGCAAACTCCTGGTTGATACGTCGGGCGATGCATTGCGCGCGCTCGCCAACGCCGATCACACAAAGGTGGGCGTCTTGGTCATGGACGAAGACGAAGCCTGTCAGATCGCGGACTGCCAGGATTTGGAAGTCGACGTAGCCCGCGACCTGGGCCAGGACCTGCTTCAACGCAGAGTCGCGGAGGTCGTCGCCATTACCCTTGGCGCGCGCGGTGCCATCGTTGGCGATAAACACGAGA
>CAYYSC010000236.1:0-5624 GCA_964474065.1 uncultured Rhodospirillales bacterium
AGTGGAACGCATTACGCTGGACGCGGCCGGTGAACCTGCGGGCGCGCAATCCTTCGACGCCGGATGATTTGATTGCCGATGCCAACATTCCTGGATGAACTGTCCGCGATCGCCGAACAAGCAGACAAGGCGATTGGCGAATTGCTGCCTAAGAGCGACGGACCAGAAGCGCGGCTGGTTGAAGCGATGCGCTATGCCTCGCTGGGCCCTGGCAAGCGGTTGCGTCCGTTCTTTGTCGTCAGCACCGCGCGCATGTTTGGCGTACCGGACGCGCAGTCGACCCGCGTCGCGGCCGCCGTGGAGTTCGTGCACAGCTACTCGCTCGTTCACGACGACCTTCCCGCCATGGACGATGACGACCTGCGCCGCGGACGCCCGACCGTGCACCGCGCCTTTGACGAAGCAACGGCGATCCTGGCCGGCGACGCGCTGCTGCCCCTCGCCTTTGAGGTGCTGGCCGATGAAGCCACGCACCCGAACGCTTCTGTCCGCTGCGATCTGATCAGCCGGCTGGCCACCGCTATCGGTGCCCGCGGCATGGTCGGCGGCCAAGTGCTGGATTTGGCCCCGCCAGACAAGCCGAACTACGGCGATGTCGCCCGCATGGAACGGATGAAAACAGGCGCGCTGTTCGCCTTCTCCTGTGAAGCAGGCCCCATCCTGGGCCTTGCACCCGCAGTGGCGCGAGCGGCAATGCAAGCCTATGCAATGGATATGGGCTTGGCATTCCAGATCGCTGATGATCTGCTTGATCTGGAAGGTGACGAAGAAACGGTGGGCAAACGGGTCGGCAAAGACGCCGAATCGGGCAAGGTGACGGCGATCACGATCCTGGGGGCGACGGAAGCGCGGAAGCGGGCGCGTGCCTTGCTGAGTCAAGCTCTTGGGCACTTGGCCGAGTTCGGTCCCGCCGCAGATCCGCTCCGCCAGGCGGCAATTTTTGCGGTCGAACGCCAAGCGTGATCGAATAGACAGACTGCAGGTGCGCGCCGCGCAAACGGCTGGTGAACGACCAAAGGAGACGCAAGTGAATTTGTCGAACAGCAAGACCCCTTTGCTCGACCGGGTGGACTACCCCCGGGATCTGCGTGCGCTCCGAGAAGAGGATTTGCGCCAGTTCGCCGACGAATTGCGCCAAGCCACCATCGATGCCGTGTCCGTCACGGGCGGCCACTTCGGCGCCAGTCTGGGCGTGGTCGAACTGACGACGGCAATTCACTATATTTTCGACACACCCCGGGACAAACTGATCTGGGATGTCGGACACCAGTGCTATCCCCATAAGATCATAACCGGTCGCCGCTCTCTCATGCATACGCTGCGGCAGGGGGGCGGCCTTTCCGGGTTTACCAAGCGCACGGAGAGCGAATACGACCCTTTTGGTGCGGCGCACTCTTCCACCTCCATCTCGGCGGCGCTGGGCATGGCCTTCGCCAGCCATTGGAACAACGATCCCAAGCGGGCCGTTGCGGTGATCGGCGACGGCGCCATGTCGGCCGGCATGGCCTACGAGGCGATGAACAATGCTGGCAGCATGGACCTGCCCTTGGTCGTGGTTCTCAATGACAACGACATGTCGATTGCGCCGCCAGTGGGCGCAATGAGCGCGTATCTCTCGCGGCTCATTTCCTCCCGGCCCTACGCATCGCTCCGCCATCTCGCCCGAGACATCGCCAGAATTTTCCCGGGCGCCATTGAGAAGGCTGCACGGCGCGCGGAAAGCATGGCGCGGGGCATTGCAACGGGCGGCACGCTGTTCGAAGAGATGGGCTTTTATTATCTCGGCCCGATTGATGGCCACAATCTGGATCACCTGCTGCCGGTACTGCGCAACGTGCGGGATAGCGCGGACGGGCCCGTCCTCGTGCATGTCGTGACCAAGAAAGGCAAAGGCTACGCTCCCGCCGAAGCCGCAGCGGACAAGTATCACGCCGTCTCCAAATTTAATGTCATCACGGGCGAACAGGCGAAAAGCTCCCCGAAAGCGCCATCGTATACCAAGGTTTTCGCCGACACTCTTATCGAGGAAGCCAAACACGATCGGAATATTGTCGGGATCACGGCGGCGATGCCGTCCGGCACCGGCATGGATCAATTCGCCAAAGCTTTCCCCGACCGTTGCTTCGACGTCGGCATCGCCGAGCAGCACGCGGTTACTTTTGCCGCTGGAATGGCGACGGAAGGGCTAAAACCCTTCTGCGCGATCTATTCGACCTTCCTGCAGCGGGCCTACGACCAAGTCGTCCATGACGTGGCTATCCAAAGCCTGCCCGTGCGCTTCGCGATCGATCGAGCAGGCTATGTCGGCGCCGACGGATCCACCCACTGCGGCGCGTTCGACACTGCCTATCTAGGCTGCCTGCCCGGATTTGTCCTGATGGCACCAGCCGACGAAGCCGAACTTCGGCACATGATCGTCACCTCTGCCGCCATTGACGACGGCCCCTCCGCCGTGCGTTTCCCACGCGGCGAAGGAACCGGGGTCTCACTGCCGGAACGGGGCGAGGTGTTGCCGATTGGCAAGGGCCGCATTCTACGCGAAGGAACGGCCGTGGCCCTGCTTTCCTATGGCTCCCGGCTGGGTGCGTGCCTGACGGCAGCTGACCGGCTTGCCGCGCACGGCCTGTCGGCGACCGTCGCCGACGCGCGCTTCGCAAAACCACTCGACCATGACCTCGTACGGCGCTTGGCCCGTGAGCACCCAATGCTGGTAACGGTAGAGGAGGCATCGCCCCAGAGCTTCGGCGCGATCGTGCTTGAATATCTGGCCCGGGAAGGTCTGCTGGACCAAGGCCTGAAGATCCGCCCGATGACCATGCCAGACACCTTCTTCGAACAAGACAAGCCGGAAGCCCAGGTGCACACTGCCGGGCTGGATGCCGACGGCATCGTTGCGACTATCTTGGCGGCCCTCGACCAGACCCAGCACGAGGTGCGGGCCTGACTGGGTACCGTTTTCAGGCGAGCCCCTCCCTCTTTTCAGGCCGGCGGCGCCTAAAGGGACCGCCGGCCAGCCACATCGCGAACGGGCTCTCCCCATCATCAATGGCCAAAAAAAACCCCGGAAAGGCAATAGCTTTTCCGGGGCGAAGTCAGGAGAGAGCGTGAACCGTCTAAACCATGCCCAAGGGGCATTATCAAACGGTTAACTGTCGCGACGCTAACGGGCGAAAGGATCACCGCAAGCGGGCATCGCAACACTTCATACATTGAAGCATCTGCACCGCTGCAATCAAGGGGTATCTGCCCCATTCGTTAAAAATAGATGGATCTCCGCGGTAACCGCTTGAAACGGCGCATATTCCGCTATGACGGCAACAGGAAAAAGCTATCTGGATAATCCTAAAGGATACAGCAGCAAGTCCGTCGCCTGTTCCAAAGCGCTTCCAAAATGAAAACCTGAAAGAGTATGGAACGGCTTCGCTCTAGGATTCCTATCTTATTGTTGATACGCTATTCAAGACGATGCATCTTCGGTCGAAACGACGGCGGGCGGCCATACTTCGATCATCGCCGAACCTGCGTTACTCTCCCTATCGCTGCGTGAGCGCCACGCCGCTCAACACCAAGATCGCACCCACGATCTGCGGTCCGGTCAGCCATTCCCCGAGCATCAGGTTGGCCAATACCACCGCGGATACCGGCGTAAGATATAGCCACACGGTCATGTTTGGCAGACCCAATCGCCGGAGCCCCCCATTCCAGGTAAGCATCCCCAGGCAGCCAATGATCAGCGCGACGTGCGCGAAATTGAGGGCAAGCGACGAGGGCACCGCACTCCAGTCCTGCGCGATCGCGCCCGGCAGCGCAAAGGGCAGGAGCATCAGGGCGCCGAGGAATGCCGCCCACGCAGCAGACCGGGCGGCGCCAAGGCGTGCGATCAGCGGCCGGGACAATGCCCCATAAAGTGCCCAAACAGCGGCAATGGCGACAAACATCGCGTCGCCCATCAGCGTGCCGCCGGACAGCGTAATTTCTTCAAACGAATTGTTGATCACGCAAAAGACGCCGAAAAAGGCGATCAGCACGCCGGTCCAGGCCTTCAACGGAAGCCGGTGCCCTTGCAAGGCGAAGATGATTGCCCCGAAAATCGGGGTAGTCGATACCAGCACGGACGCCTTCGATGCGGTGGTCAGGTCCAAGGCAACGCCCCAGAGCCCCTGGAAAACAGTAAAACCCAGGAATCCCGTGAACGCCAGTTTGGGAAAATCCACCCAGGGCACCCGGACACCCTTGCGCGTGAACAAGGCCAATCCCAGGAGCAGCAGTCCCCCTGCCAGCAGATAGCGGGCAGAAGAGAACACGAACGGGTCCACCAACGCCACGATCGGCTTCCCGATGGGATAGGCGCTGCCGAACGAAAGGGCCGTGAACAGGCCCATGAAATGGCCGGCCGCGACCGACCCGGACGTATTCGATTGAAGGGCTGCCGCCTTGGCTGCTTGCGTCATTGGCGAACCTTAATCATGTGCCGCCCGCCAAGGTGAGAAAGCCTTGCGAGCTTCCGCCATGAAGGCGGAGCGGTAGCGCCGTCGCCAACGCTGGTCATATCGCCAAGTTTGGCCGCTGAGGCGGGTTGAAGGCGAAGGCACGTAAAACGCAACTTTCTCCGGTCCGCCCCTCCAGCCGGTCAAGACAACCGGAAGCAATTGCCGCCGGTAGTAGCCGCCTTCGAAACGGTCCGCCTGCATCAGCACAGAAGAGGTAATCCCTTCGAGGATCAGCACATACGTGGCTGCGCCCGGCCTTCGGCAGATGCCCGGGTAGGCCTCCCCAGCGACATAGACCCGACGCCAGCCGCGCAGCAAGCCCGGCCGGCCGCCGCTGCGCCATTCTTCGCCCAGGACCAACGCTCGGACCTCCGGGTCCAACAGCGTGCCGTAAACGCCCAGCCTCACGACGCCGGCTCTCCGTCTAAAGAAAATCCGCCGGGTCCGGCGACGGCTGGTTCTCGAACTCGCCCACGGCCGTGATCAGCGTGTAGACACCCGGCTCGTTCCGCTCAACGCCATGTTGCGCGAGGATCGTGGGATTGAGGCGCGCATGGACTCGGCGTGCAGCCTCGGTGTCCCCTGTCTCTACGATCAGCGCCCAACACGGCGGATTGTCCGGCGCCTCGCGCATCTTGCTTTCGGCGGAAGCAGGCCCGGCGTCTGTCAGCGCCTCCGCCGGAGAGGCCAGCATGGCCCCGACAACGCTGCTGCCCTGCATCAGTTCCGGTAGCGCTTCTTCGGCCAGCCAGTGAGCCAGGGCCTGTTCCTGACCGGGCACCGGGGTCAGCCGCCATGACGCACAGGCGCCGCCCACGCCCTGGCCAATCCGCGCCCGCACTTCGCCGGCCACCCGAGTGAAATCCCGGAAGCCCGGCATGACCGCTTGGGTCCAAGCGGTCGGATTGTTCTGCCGGTCGGCATAGGCGGGCGAAGCGAGGACCTGCGGCGAATCCAGCTCATACCAGGCCAGATAGGCCGGCGACCCTTGCACGGCATGATAGCGGCGGCCGTTCCGGAAACCCGGCACATTGGCCCGCTCGCTAAGATGCTGGCGGTTGTACCAAGCGTTGAACAGCGCCTCGCGCTCCAGCGTAACGCCGGTCCAGATGACGAGAACCCCGCCTTGGTTTC
>CAYYSC010000237.1:0-5565 GCA_964474065.1 uncultured Rhodospirillales bacterium
GCGATGTCGGCCGCTACGACTACCGCGGCGAGACTGATCATTTCAGTCAGCCGCGCGCGTTATTCAATCTGTTCGACGACGGTCAGAAGCAGCGCCTTTTCTCCAACATCGCCGAGGCAATGACCGGGGTGCCGCAGTTCATTATCGACCGCCAACTCGCCCTGTTCGACCAAGTGAGCGAGGAATATGGCAACGGCGTGCGTGAAGCGCTGAAGAAGGCGGATACCGACAAAACGAGCGTCAGCACCAGCCACGCCGCCGAGTAATATTTCGCGGTCTCAAACTGGCACTACGGCCGATGGGGCGCCAGGCTGGCGCCCCATTTTCCGTGCCGAAGTTCGTGCCGAAGACTGATTGCAAACCCGTGCCGCCCGGGTTCTTTCCAGTCAACGCCGATAGGTGCCCGTCAATTCCGCCACGGCGAGGATGTGAGGCTGCGCTGCATGCCACTTCTCCGCGACCTTCATCTTGGGAGCCTCCGTGATCCGCTCCACATCGAGCGCCGCCAGGCGGAAATCGTATCGATGCGGCGGGTCGCCTTCAGGAGGCTGCGGTCCATCATATTTCAGTTCGCCAAAATCGTTGATGCAGTAGCCGAGATCCTCGGTCTTGGCACCCGCTTCGACCGCCTCGGGCAGAAGGGTGCGCCCCCCGGCGATGTGGTAAAGACCCCAGTGGCGGAACGTGCCGGTCGGTGCGTCCGGGTCCTCCATGATCAGGCCAAAATCACGCGTGTCCTCCGGCGCACCGGACCACGAAAGTGGCGGCGAAAGGTTCTCGCCCTCGTGGGTATATCGACCCGGAATCTTTTCGCCATCGGCGAATGCGTCACTCTTCAATTCGAAAGCCATGATGACTCCTGTCGCTGTTTGGCGGCCTAAAGCCGGTGTTCCAGGAACTCGCCGGGCGTCAGGACATCGAGGCGGTCGCGATGGGTCAGCAGGTCCTCATCCATGGTGACCAGGGGCGCCCCGCTTGCCACCGCCAATGCCGCAAACTTCCGGTCCGCCGGGTCCTCCACGAATGAAACGGCGGAAAGACGGCCCTCATCGCCATGCTGAAATTCAGGATTGAACAGGCAATGCACGTCGCGCCAACCGAGCGGCGGGATGCGGTCCAGAACCGATTGCGTCTCCCGCCGCGTCGCTTGGTTCCAGATCAGCGCGAGACGTCCAGCCTCGATTTCCTCCAGGAGCTTCGCCGATGCACTCTTCAGGTTAAACCCTGCCGCGACAAAGACATTCGTGTCGAGGATCACGCGCTGCATGGCTCAAACTCAGCTCGCTCCGGAAGGAAAGCAGGGATGCCTGCCCGAGAACTGTGCCTCCGCTGCTTTCCTGCCTTTACCGGTACGTCTTTAAGGGCAGACACCCTGAGCTGTTCCGGGTTCACGCTGCCCCACCTATTCGCTTAAACGCGCGGACTAGCGGTCTGCTCGGACACGCCTTCGATCGCCGGTTCCGGCACACCGGCGCGCGCGAGGTCGGCAATTGCCACGACGCCGACCAGCCGCTTGTCGCGGTTCAAGACCGGCAGGCGGCGGACCTTGTGTTCGGCCATCACCTCCGACGCGCGCTGTACATTCTCGTCCTCGAAGCAATAGTACACACCTTCCGACATGACCTCCCGCACCGTGCAGTTACCGGGGCCACGCTCGTTGGCCACCCCGCGCACGGCGATGTCGCGGTCCGTGACCATGCCGACCAGCCGGTCGTTCTCCCCGACCGGCAATGCGCCAACATTGTCGTCCCGCATCCGGATGGCCGCATCGCGAATGGTCATATTCGGGTCCGCAAGATCCACGTTCGGTGTCATGATTTCCTGAATGTTCATGTCGTCACTCCTTTTGTATTCCCGGAGCACTGGAACCCGCCGGCATGTCCGCCGGCCGCTCGGTTTCGATATCGCGCAGGCTCGTCTGCAACGGCGGAAGAGCGCAATGGTTCCACGCTCGGGTCCCACGATCGGCCACCCGTGGGGCTGACAGCCGGATCTGCAGCGGCACCGGCGCCGTAACGGCTCCCTTGGAACTCCCCTCCAATCTTACCGTTGTTCTTGCGTAAACGTCCGCTCGCCACAGAAGTACGGCCAGCAACACCGAAAACAGAGGCTGAGAACACTGGTAGAATGGTAATCGCGTGTCCGGACTGTGGCTTGGTTCAGTGTATCCCTCCCCTTTCTGAACGCGCCGTTGCTGCGTGTCGGAAATGCGGATGCGTGCTCGAAGCCACGGCCGGACGCAACATCACCTATGCGTTAGCCTTGTCGCTCAGCGTGTTGGCCCTTTTGATCGCGGGGAACTTATTGCCTTTCCTGTCGGTCGAGTTCGCCGGAATGCAGCGCGAGACCAGATTGGCTGCCGCTCTACCGTTATTATTACAATCCGAATGGATCATACTCGCCGCGGGGATCGCGGCCTTTGTGCTTGTCCTGCCGATTGCGCGCTTTGCCCTGCTCACGATAACGCTGGGGGCAGTCCGCTTTGGCTTCCGGCCACGGTGGGTGGGACGCGCGTTCCGTTGGGCGCTGGCCCTTGAACTCTGGGCGATGGCTGACGTGATGCTGCTTGGCGCCGTCATCGGGTACACGCGCCTTGCCTCCGAACTGAGGACGGAAATCGGTGTCGGCGGATGGTGCTTTGCAGCAGGGGCGCTTCTGTCGATTATCGCGCGGGCCTCCCTCAACAGGCGAGCCGTATGGCAGGCAATAAGGGCCGACCCCGCGACGGCACCCGAAGGGGATCTTCTCTCCTGCCCGGCATGCAATCACGTGGACACTGCAAAGAAGGAGGGGCAAGCATGCCCGCGCTGCAGCGCCACCCTCCGTACCCGCAAGCCTGGCGCAATGGCAGCCGCCGTCGCTTTCACCCTCGCCGGTTTCATGCTCTATCCGCCATCTCTGATCTACCCCATGACGCTGGTGAGCCGCCTGGGGCAGACCGAGGGGCAAACGATTTTTTTCGGCGTTAAGGAACTGTTTCGGGTCGGTCTCTGGCCGTTTGGTGTCGTGGTGTTCTTCACCAGCATCATGATTCCCGGCTTGAAGCTTCTCGGGATCAGCTGGTTCGCCTTGGCGGCACATCGCCAATGGCGTGCCGGCCTGCGGTTGCGCACCCGTCTTCACCGGATCATCGAAAACCTTGGCAGATGGTCCAATGTGGACGTCACGATCATTATTTCTTTCGCGCCACTCATGCAATTCGGTCAATTCGCTTCTGCGCGCCCGGCTGTGGGCGCAACCTGCTTCTTTAGCGTTGTCGTGGTGACCATGCTGGCCTCGCATTTCTTCGACCCGCGGCTGATGTGGGACGCCGCGGAGCGCAAAGAATGAGCGGCGATGAACGCCGGACGACGGCACAGGTCCGGCGCAGCCGCTGGCCTGGATGGATTTGGGCTGTGCCCCTGGCGGCATTGGGAATCGTCGCTTGGCTCGCGGCCCGCAGCATCCTTCATGACGGGCCAACCATTACGATCAGCTTTCAAACCGGCGACGGGCTCAAGGCGGAACAAACGCCAGTCCGCTTTCGGGGGGTCGAGGTAGGGACCATTCAGACAGTCGAACTGAGCGAAAATGGGCGCCGCGTGATCGCCACCGCGGAAATGCAGGCAATGGCGGAGGACCTGTTGCGGTCGGGCACCCGTTTTTGGCTGGCCGGAAGACAGATGGGATTGGACGACCTTTCTCATATCAGGGCCTTTGTGTCAGGCCCATATGTTGCGATGGAGCCAGGGCCGGGCGATCCGGCTGAACGCTTCACCGCCCTCCCGGCGCCCCCGCCGGTACCGCTCGACGCGAAGGGAAAGCGATATACCCTGACCGCCCCTCACCTGGGAACGGTGAGCGCCGGCACGCCGATCGTCTATCGCGGCGAGCGAGTCGGGACCGTGGAGAACACCAAGCTCCAGGATGACGGCAACCGCTTTCAGATCACGGCGTTCGTCCGGGGGCCGCACGACAAGCTGGTGCGCACGCGCAGTCGCTTCTGGCGGGTCAGCGCCTTCCGGGTCTCAGTCGGGCCCGAAGGGCTGAAAGCCGATCTAAGCGCCCCAGCGGCACTCGTTTCGGGAATGATTGCCTTCGATGCGCCTGCCGACGGACCGGCAGCCGACTTGGCCGAAGCCGGCAGCCGTTTTCGGCTCCACGAAAACGAGGCCACCGCTCAGGCCGAGACAACCCACGAGGGGCAGCTCTTCGTGGTACACTTCAATGGCGCCGTGGGCGATCTTGCCCTCGGGGCGCCGGTAAAGCTGCAGGGTTTCGTTGTCGGCCAGGTCGCCTCCAAACAACTCCGCTATGACGTGGAGCGCGGCGTTCTCGAGACATCAGTGACCGTGGAGCTTGAGCCAGCGCGCTTCGGTATCGGGGCGCAGTTGCCGCCAGACGTTGAGCCGGCGTCCGGACTGAACCAAGCCCTAAAGTCACTGGTTGATAGCGGCCTTCGAGCACAGCTAAGCCGCGAGCCCCCATTCATTGGCAGGCTAACGGTTTCTCTTGGCTTTTATGCCCCGGCTGGAACGGTCGGCGGCTCTGGCCCGGGCCCACTCGCCTCCATTCCGGCGGCTCCCTCGAGCGACCTGACTTCTCTAAAAGACTCGGCAGCGGCCGCCATCGCCGATATTCGGGGAATGGATCTACCCGCCATTGCGGCGAAGGTCAGGGAAACCGCCGAGAAGTTGGCCAACGCCGCGTCCTCGCCCGAATTGGAAAGCAGTTTGGCGAACCTCGACCGTGCCCTAGCCGATGCCGCGCGCCTGACACACTCGATGCGTGGAGAAGTGGCCCCTACGTTAGTGCGGTTGCGCGCGGCGGCCGAGGCGGCCGAATCAGCTGCGCAGGCGGCCAATCACCTGCTCGGCGGTACCCCGGCGGCGAGAGGACGGAGCCTCCCTGGGGCACTGCAGGAAATAACCGCGATGGCTCGTTCCATCCGGCTACTGGCGAAATTTCTGGAGCGCAACCCGGAAGCCCTGCTGCAGGGGAGGGACAGATGATGAAACTGCTTGCAGCGCTGCTCGGACTGCTGCTGCTCACTGCATGCGCAGACAGCCCGGAAGCGAATTTTTTCATTCTCGATCCGGAACCTCCGGCCCGGGAGCTTCCGGCGGCAGGGGGAGCCGCTTTATTCGTCGATACGGTGCGCATTCCCGATTACCTGGACCGGCCGGAGCTGGTGCGCCGGATAGGAATGAACCGCCTGGACATTAGCGGCGTGAACCGCTGGGGCTCGCGGCTCGGGATCATGATCCGGGAGGTGTTGATCCAAAATCTCGCCGATCGGCTGCCACAGGGTATGGTCCTGATGGAAGCCCCGCCGTTTGACGGCATAGCATACCGGGTGCTGACGATGCGGGTGAACGATTTTGCCGCCGGCCCGGAAGAACAGGTTATCCTCGATGTGGCCTGGTCAGTGGTCGACGGGGAGGACCGCCGGACAGAGCCACGGCGGACCGAGCGGATCGTCATCAATCTGCAGGGGCCGGGGCCGTCCGCTCAGGCACGGGGAATGAGCCGCGCGCTCGGACTGCTGACTGCCGGCTACGGACTGATGGCCCTGGATCTGCTGGT
>CAYYSC010000238.1:0-5551 GCA_964474065.1 uncultured Rhodospirillales bacterium
GCGCCGGCAATACGGAGGCTTGATCGTGGATACGGTCGAAGGCATCGGCCGCCGCGCCGTTGCGTTCGATGAAGCTGACGGCGTCGCTCAGCGCGTTCGTGAAATGTTCGCAGAGGGAGCATTCGATGTCTGCCACTTGATCTACGCGCGGTTCAAGTCGGCCATCTCGAACGAAATCACGGTTCAGCAATTGATCCCGGCGCCCATCCCGGAAGTCGAAGAGGATAAGCTTACGGGAAGCCTCTACGAATACGAACCTTCCGAGGAAGCTATTCTCGCCGAACTCTTGCCGCGCAACGTCTCGGTCCAGATGTACCGCGCGCTGCTTGAAAATGCGGCGAGTGAACATGGCGCCAGGATGGCCGCAATGGACAATGCTACCCGCAATGCGGGCGACATGATCAAGACCCTAACATTAACCTATAACCGCACCCGCCAGGCAATGATTACGAAAGAACTAATCGAAATCATTTCCGGCGCCGAAGCTGTCTAGCAGTTCGGCAGAAATTGCGGCAAACTTTCGACCGTAGTTGGTAAGGAGTTCCCCATGGCGAAGAACGCTGTCGGCCGGATCACCCAGGTGATGGGCGCGGTCGTTGACGTGCAGTTTGACGGCGACATCCCGCCGATTCTCGACGCGCTCCACGTAAAGCGGCCGGACGGCTCGGTGCTCGTTTTGGAGGTTGCCCAACATCTTGGCCAGAACAGCGTGCGCACCATCGCGATGGATGCCACCGAAGGCCTCACGCGCAATGACGAAGCGGAAGCGACCGGCAACCCCATCATGATGCCGGTGGGCCCCGAGGTGCTGGGGCGGATCATGAACGTCACCGGCGATCCGATCGATGACCGCGGCCCGGTAAACACATCGCAACGGGCGCCGATTCACCGTGCGGCTCCAACTTTCACCGAACAGTCGACCGAAACCGAACAGCTCGTCACTGGCATCAAGGTTGTTGATCTGCTTACGCCCTATGCGAAGGGCGGTAAGATTGGTTTGTTCGGTGGCGCCGGTGTCGGCAAGACCGTGCTGATCATGGAGCTGATCAACAACATCGCGAAGGGCCACGGTGGCTACTCGGTGTTTGCCGGCGTTGGCGAGCGGACTCGCGAAGGAAACGACCTCTATCACGAGATGATCGAGTCCGGGGTTATCGACCTTGAAGGCGAAAACTCGAAAGCGGCCCTCGTGTACGGTCAGATGAACGAGCCGCCGGGCGCCCGCGCCCGCGTTGCGCTCTCCGGCCTGACCCAGGCGGAATACTTCCGCGACGAGGAAGGCCAGGACGTGTTGTTGTTCATCGACAATATTTTCCGGTTCACCCAGGCCGGCTCTGAGGTCTCCGCCATGCTTGGCCGTATCCCCTCGGCGGTGGGCTACCAGCCCACACTGGGCACGGACATGGGCGGCTTGCAGGAGCGTATCACCTCAACGACCAAGGGGTCGATCACCTCGGTGCAGGCCGTTTACGTTCCGGCGGACGACTTGACCGACCCGGCACCGGCAACGACCTTCGCGCACCTGGACGCCACTACCGTGTTGTCGCGATCGATTGCCGAGCTGGGTATTTACCCGGCGGTTGACCCGCTCGATTCGACGTCGCGTATCCTTGATGCACGAATTGTTGGAGAAGAGCACTACCGAACTGCGCGCTGGGTCCAGGAGACCCTGCAGCAATACAGAGCGCTGCAGGACATCATTGCCATTCTCGGCATGGATGAACTCTCGGAGGAAGATAAGCTGGTTGTCGCGCGCGCCCGGAAGCTGCAGCGTTTCCTCTCCCAGCCTTTCCATGTTGCCGAGGTGTTCACCGGCACGCCAGGTGAATTCGTGCAACTGGAAGATACCATTAAAGGCTTCAAGGCTATTGTCGAGGGCGACTATGACGACATCCCGGAGGCAGCGTTCTATATGGTCGGTACTATTGACCAAGCGCTGGAGAAAGCCCGCCGCATGGCCGCCGAAGCGGCATAACCTAGCCGGGATCCAATAGCCGATGACGGACGGAAAAGTAGACTTCGAGCTGGTATCGCCGGAACGGCTGTTGGCGTCGAAGGCGGTTGACATGGTGGTTGTACCGGGCGGGGATGGCGATTTCGGCGTCCTACCCGGCCACGCCCCCTTGTTGTCCACGGTTCGTACCGGGGTAATCCTCGTCTACGACGGCCGCGAAGTGTCGGAAAGGATTTTCGTTGCCGGTGGCTTCGCTGAGGTCACCCAGGAACGTTGCACGGTCCTCGCTGAGGTAGCGATTCCTGTGTCTGAGATTGATGCTGCCACGACCGAGCAAGAATTGCGCAATGCGCGCGAGGACGTGGAAGCCGCGAAAAACGATCATGAGCGGGATATCGCTAACCGCCGTGCCTCCCTGGCCCAGGCAAAGCTGGACGCGGTTCGCCGCGCCGCGATGCATTAGAGCAGATTTTGTAGCAGCAGGCGCTAACGTCGGCCACGGTCAGATCATTAGCGCCTGCCGTCTATTCGCCAAATGAAAGAAGCTGCTGTGATAGGGAGCCCCCTCCGGCAGAGCTTCTGTCCAGCGATTGGGCTCTTTGGGAGAACCCTCTGCGACAATGCTGGCTTACCGGCGTCGCGGGAGCTAAGGACCGCGCAACAACGCTGCAGCATCCAGCGGAATATCGCGGACAACAATATCATCCCCATCGAGTTTTGGCGCTCGCACGCCATTCACCCATATTTCCAGGACGCTCGCGTTTCCGGTCGTCAGCAGCATTCCATGGTGATCTGGCACCGCGATGGTCTCGCCCGGTTTCAAGAGACGCGAGACAAAGATCTCGCCACTGGCCTCGCGGATTTCAATCCAACTGGGTGACCCGTTTGCCTTAAGCACAATTCCCTGACCGCCGATTGTTTGCGGCGGACCATCTCTGTCAGATGCGCTAGACGATGGCGGAACTGCGGCATAGGCCTGAGTCCGGTGATGAACGAGGGGCTCCTCAAGCTGGGCAGCCTGGGGCGAATGTTCGGACCGAACCATGGACCGGACCGCGGGTACGCCGCCGTTCAGTGGTCCTAGATCTTCTCTTAATTGCAGTTTCGGCAGGTAGGCTGCCAGATGCGACGCGCTCGGCAACACGTCAGTGTTTGCGAGACGTTCGGCGCCGGCTCTCTCTGCTCCCTCTTCCGCCGACTGTTTTTGATCGAATGGCACCGGCGGTTTGTAGATCGAGGCCCAAATTTCCGCGGCAGGTGTCTCCGGGCGAGGGCGAGGGAACGGGCCCTCGGGCAGCGGCTGCTTGCTTGCCTCCGCCGGCTGCGGTTGAGCCCTGGCAAGGAAGTCTGCGATATAGTCTGTTGGTAGTTGTTCCAGTCCGACCGGAGCGAGCGGTCCCAGGACGACTGTCTCGGGCGGTGAGTGAGCTTCAGCCGTGTCGGGTGCCGGAGGGCTCTTTGAAGTTGGGGGCGTCTCCAACTCAGCCACCGGACTCAGGTTAGCCGGCTCCCGTTCCTTCACTGTGTCAAAATACCAGAAGGCGTAGCCAGCGACCGCCGCGATCATGGCGACACCCAAAAAGCCACTCCCTCGCACCTTCTGCTCGCGGCCGACATCGGAGAAGCGGTGAACCGCGACTTTCGGAAGGTCCGGCTCCTCTAAAGGCAAAACATCTAGCAAGCGCCGATTGGCTTCCCGCGGATCGAGACCGACCCGAATAGCGTAGGAGTGCACGTAGCCGCTGACATATGGCCTAGCAGGAAGAGCCGAAAAATCTTCTCGTTCCAATGCAGCCAAATAGGACCGCTGGATCCGCAATGCTTCAGCAAGCTCATCCAGAGAGTATCCGCGGGCTGTCCGTCCTTCGGCCAACCATTTGCCCAACAAGGATGGTCCTGGGTGCTGTCTGGCATTGAAAAGTGGGTGATTGTTGTCCATGCCCACTGCGTCTACCTGCAGATTCGATTGGCTGGAAGACAATGAATTGAATCCCTGACGTTGCGACAGGCCACTAACATTCCGCGAGCTTGAGCACCCGTTCTTTCACCCCTCGCTTGTAGCCCGCTGCCAGGCACAGATCAATTGGAACCACTTGGCCATTGCCGGACGCAACCGCGCAATGTTGATAACTTGAAAACCTTAGCTCCGGCTTAATCTCGCCGATAATGCTCCAATGGCTTGCTCACGCAAGTCGGCCAGAATCGCCGCAACTGGTTGTTCTTCGCGCACCATGCCGACACTTTGGCCCGCCATCAGCGAGCCGTTTTCGACATCGCCGTCGATGACCGCACGGCGCAGCGCCCCCGCCCAGAAATGCTCAATCTTGAGTTGCGCTTCTTTCGTGTCGAGCTTTCTTGCCCTTACCTCTGCAATGGTCTCTTGCTGGAATGCGAGGAACCGAGCCGTGGCCTTGTTCTGTAAAGCCCGCACGGGGATCACGGGGAAACCCGGATCGACTTGCACACTGGCTTGTGCCTCGCGCGCTTCCCCCTTGATGAAGGCTGCTTTGAAGGCCGGGTGGGCAATCGATTCTTCAGCGCAGACGAACCGGGTTCCGAGCTGACATCCGCACGCGCCCATCTCGAGAAAAGCCAGCACCGCCTCCCCTCGGCCGATGCCCCCCGCGACGAACACTGGCACATCGCGGATAACCGGCAGAATTTCCTGTGCCAACACACTGGTCGAAACCGGGCCGATGTGGCCGCCCGCTTCAGCCCCTTCAATAACAAGGGCGTCTGCACCGTCCCGTACAAGCTTTCGCGCGATGATGAGCGCGGGCGCAAAACAGATCAGTTTGGCGCCACCATCTTTCACTTGGCGGATGGCGCTGCGGGGCGGCAGCCCTCCGGCCAACACAACATGACCAACCGCTTCCTCGACGCAGACGTTGATCAGCTCGTTGAGCATTGGGTGCATGGTGATAAGATTGACCCCGAAGGGCGCGTCGGTCCGGGCTTTGGTCGCCCGAATCTCCTCCCGCAATCGGTCCGGCTCCATGGCCCCGCAAGCAAGAACGCCAAACCCGCCCGCATTGCTGATGGCCGCGACGAGATTGCGCTCCGACACCCAGGTCATCGCCCCACCCATCACCGCATAGCGCGTGCCGAGAAACTCGGCGCCGCGAGCCGACAAGCGATCGAACGCCGCCTCAGCCTCCGCGCGCGTTTGAGATGTCACGAAATCCTCTCCTCTTAGGCGGCATCTAGGTCGTAGGCCGTATGTAGAGCCCGAAGCGCCAGTTCTGCGTATTCCTCTGCGATCAGGACGCTCACCTTGATCTCCGAGGTAGAGATAACCTGGATATTGATTCCCCGTTGCGCCAGCGTAGAGAACATCTTTTGGGCGACGCCCGCATGGCTCCGCATGCCCACACCGATGATCGAGACCTTTACCACGCCCGGGTCGCTGATGACCTCCGCAAAACCGATCTCCTCACGCTTGCTGTTCAGCACTGCGTCCACCCGGGTGAGATCGGCCTTGCCGACGGTGAATGTCATGTCCGTCGTCTCCCCATCGGCAGAGACGTTCTGGACGATCATGTCCACGTTGATGCCCGCTTCCGCCAGGGGCCCGAAAATCGCCGCAGCCACCCCGGG
>CAYYSC010000239.1:0-5517 GCA_964474065.1 uncultured Rhodospirillales bacterium
ACGTCATAAACGTAGCGCAATTCCATGAGATCAGCGAAACGCTCCCGTCCGTAGAACCGCGCGCCGAACCGGCTTGAAGACCACCGCCTGAAGGTCTCCCGCGAGCGGGTGCCGCGTGACGAGGAGCGAGCCCAGCCACACCAGCCCCGCCGCGGGCAAGGAGGCCGCGAGGAGCGCAAACGGCCCTAGCCCGCCCGCAGCGAGAAGAAGCGCCGGCACTGCCACTGTGGCGACTGCAACGCCGGCACCACGGCCAAGAGCAAGCCGGATCCCGCTTCCCCCTGCCTCATAGCGCCAATAGAGCCAGAGACCGATCCAGACCGCTTTTCCGATGAGCGTAGCCGTAATGGCGGCGCAGAACGCCTCAAGCGAGATCGCCGCCGCTGCGGTTCCGAGCGCTAGCGTCGCCACCTGGAACGCAAACTGGATTTTAAGATACGCGCCAAGCGCATCGATCGCCGTAAAGAGTTTCACGCTCATCTTGGTGAATGGAAGGGCCAGCCCCGAGAGTGCGAGAATCCTCAGCGCCGGGACGACCGCGTCCCATTGCGGCCCGAGCAGCACGAAAATCAGCGGTTCAGCCAGAAGGCCGATCAATGCCAATGCCGGCCAGCAGAGCGCCGTCAGATAGTCGAGCTTCGTCGCTAGAACGCGCTGCGGCGACACGCCTCGTCTCAGAGCGTCGCTCATGATCGGCAGGATTACCGGCGAAGCCCCTTCAAGCACGATGCGGTCCAGCAGGTCGAAGATTGTCTTTGCGCGGTTGTAGAGTCCAGTGACTGCCGGCCCCGCCAGCGCGCCAAGGGCCCCAATCAGAATCAGCGTCACCAGATTTGGCAGCAGGTTAATCACCGACAGGCGGCTGCCGAACTCTAGAAAGACGCGGAAGCTAGAGGGAGCAAACCGGGGCAAGCTTAGGTATTTTGCGCCGCCAAAGACCAGCAGAACAAATGCAGTCGCGAATTGCGAGGAAAGAAGACCCAAGGCAAGCGCCACCGCGCCGTAACCCAGGAGCGCCAATGCGATTGCGACCGAGACCTCAAGCACGGTCGCGAGGATCATGGTCCGTGCAAAAACACGGAAGTCGAGAGCGCGCTGGAGCTGAACCTCGACACCGAGGATAAGAGGACCCGCGAGCAGTGCGATGCCTAGCGGCACCAGCGCGTTCGCCACCGGCTCTGGAATCACCTCACCGGAAAGCAGCGTCCCCGCTCCAATAAAAAGAAAACACGCTACTGCCGCGATGGTAAAAGAGAGACCGGTCGCCGACGCGAGCGCGGCGGGGTCGATCTCGCGGTCCGAGCGGATCATGTACTGACGGAGGCCGAAATTCGCGAGGTTTTTCAACATGTAAAAAGCAGCCGCAGCGATCGCAAAATGCCCGAAATCTTCGGGTTTCAGCAACCGCCCCAGGACGGCGAAGCCGACAACAGTTGCCAGCAGCGCGAGGAGCCGCGAGGCAAGCATCTGCAGAAGCGCCGTGCGGGCCGCTGTCATCCCCTGATCCTCAGAAAAAGCGAGAGCGCAGGCCGGCTTTGCATGGCTAGCGGACCGGCGCGCGCACGTCCCCGGGGAGTGCGCCGGCGCTCAACAGCCAGCCGAGCGGAACGCACACCCAAAGGTACCATTCCAGGAGTTGCGGAATCCCTTCCTCGACGGGCACGTTGACGGCATAACGAGTTTCTGCTCGACGCGCGACACGTCCGCGATGGAGAAGAGGCGATCGCTTGCGCCTTGCGCCGTGGAGCCCGCGCCGGATCGGGAGGCGTCTCAATACTCTATCGTCAAAATTATCTCGGAGATGGTACCCGCCGTGGCAGCGCTCGGCGAACGCCGATCCCGTAAAATCAGTGTCCCCGTCCGAAATTAGCACAACATGGGAATCGGGATATGCTTGACGCCGATGCGTAAGCAAGCGCTCGGCGGCGTAACAATCACGAAAAGCCGGACCCAAGAAGACAACGCCGGTGTCTTCGTGCGGTACCTTCTTGTGCCTGCCGGTATTGGCCAGCCACGCCAAGCCTAAAATCAAATCTGCTCCCTCTCCTTTTTTATTGGCGGCTTTGACAACCGCCAATTAGAATACTCTATAATGCATCGGCTTTCCTCTGTCATGGGGTTGTGTGCAGCTTGAGAGTTGCTGTGATCGGCCTGACCGCTCGCGGCCGTTCTGCCATTGCCGACGCGCGGGCAGAGGAACCTGGCCAAAGTCGAAATCGATCTGCGCCTAACATATAAGTGTAAGTCCGTATGCGGTCGTAGTGCAAGCGCCTTGCGCGAACTTTGAACTTTCGGTTACAATCCTATAGCATTTTAGTTGTGGGATTGAAACCATGGTGCAAATCGTACTCCCCCTAAGCGGTGCGGCGCTGGTGACGTTCGTGCTTGCTGCGGCGACTCTGTTGGCTCCGGACGTCATGGCCAGACACGTGCAGGAAGACGCTTCCATCGAAATGGCGACAGCCTTCTCCTTCCTTTTGGCAGCAGCCTTTGCCGCCGCCGGCGCCTGTCGAGGCCGCGCCGATGCGTGGGTGTTGGCGGTTGGAACGGGTTCCTTTATCGCTTTTCTCGATGAAATCAGCTTTGGGCAGCGTTTGGCGGGTTGGGAAGTGTATAGGATATACGGTGTAGAGATCGACGCCGCTCATGATTTCCTGCTCGTCGCTCGCCTTTTTCTGGCCGACAATTTTGAAAGTCCGTACCTTGTTTTTGGGGTAGGTGTTCTCGCGATTCTCTGCTGCGCCGCAATCGTCATTTGGAAATGCAAGCTTTACATCCTGTTTCTCCAAAGTACCTCGGTAGACTTGGTGCTAGTCGCAACTGCGGCCGGATTGATCGGCGCGAGCCAGGTAATGGACCTCGAGCTCGCACTGCTGCATCACCCGGCGATAGAAGCGAGCTATATTGAGGAGCATCTCGAACTGGCGGCTGGCCTTCTAACGCTCTGGTTCGTCACATATCGGGTGCTCGCACCGCGACTTGACCGCAGGCATCGGGTTGGCGAGCCCGGCAGATCGGCGGCATCGTTACAAGCTGAAACGTCCGGCGGCTAGGCCGCCGGATCAACCCGGAGGCTCCTGAGAAAGCGTTAAGAGATTCAACTCCTCTCCCCGCACCGAGCCCAGGGCGGTTTCCTCATGCCGAGCGATTGCCCTAACGGAGGACAGATCATTATCCACGGCAGGGAAACGGATTCCCATTATGTCCCGACGTTTTCGGTAGCTGGAACTCGCCCTCCCCGGGGGATCCCGGGTTTCACAGGCTGCGCCAAAATAGCGTCCAGCCGGTTAGCGAGCCGGCGGGCGAGGGCGAGGATGGTGTACGTTGGAGAGTACGCCGCACCGGTCGGGAACACGGCGGAACTCGCGACATGAAGGTTGGGCGCTTCAAACAGCGCGCAATTGGGATCGACCACGCCTTCCCGCGGGGTCGCGCCCATGCGTGTCGTCCCGATATGGTGAGCCGCGTCGCTCATTTTCGCCCAATCGGCTTCAGGGTCCCTGCAGAAGCCGACCTCGCCGAGACCGGATCGGCGTGCGAGTGCGGCGTATTCGCGGAGTGAGACGTCGAAGCTGCGGCGGTCCAGCGGGTTGAGTCTCCAGTCCACCGCGAGCCGGCGCAGGCCGAAGGCGTCTCTTGCGTCGCCGAGGCGTACCCGGCTCTGGGCGTCAACTGCCTGCTCCATCGCGAATGTCACCGCGTAGGAGCTTGCGCGTGCCACGCCGTCAAAGGGTGCCCGCTTCTG
This sequence comes from uncultured Rhodospirillales bacterium, assembly GCA_964474065.1. Taxonomy (GTDB): domain Bacteria; phylum Pseudomonadota; class Alphaproteobacteria; order Bin95; family Bin95; genus JACKII01. Next base: position 3,746 of record CAYYSC010000239.1, read on the forward strand.
GAGTAGACGGTTCAACGCCCGCTTGGCTGCACTGTCATAGCGTGGCCGGAGGAAAAGGACGCTTCCTAACACCCCCTCCGCCTTCTGAAAGCTCAGGGGAAGGGCAAGGCAAAGCGACACTCGTGACGCGGAAGCGATACGAAAGGCGCTCGCTGCGTTGGTCATCAACGGACCCGGATAGAGAGTGGTCTTTAGCTTCAGATGATCTTGGTAGAAGCGGCCAACGAGGTCGTGGCCGTTGCCGAGTCCGGCGCTCCGTTGCTGATTGGACAGCAGGAGAATGCGGGGCGTCTCAAGGCCTCCCGTTGCGAGAACGACATGCTCTGCTTGCACGCGAAGCTCGCGTCCGGACCTTGAGCGAGCGATCAGCGCGGCGACACGGTCGGCACCGTCCTCCAGTTCGATCCGGATCACGGTCGCATCGAGCACGATGTCCAGCCTGTCCGAAAAGTTCAGGAGACGTTCGGCGGAACGGTACGGCGCGGCTTCGTCGAAAAAACACGAGGTCTCGAGGCTGCCGGCCTCTAGTGCGCGCCGCGCTTCCTCCAGTTCCTCGGGCAGCGCGGCGCCAGGACCCGCTCCGATGCCATAATCGGCCGCAACTTCGGCATAAGCAGCACGCAACGTCTCATAGTCGAGCGGCCAGCGGCTCATCGGAACCCACTCTCGTCCCTCTATATCCGGGCGCGGGAACATTCGCCACTTGCCGGTCCAAGCGACGCTGGTTCCGCCGAGCTGGCGTATCCGGTTGAGGCCCCGGTACTCCCGCGAGAGGTAGCTATGAAACTCCGCGTCGGGAGTATAAATGCGATGCGGTCGCCCGTGATGCTCGACATTGCTCAGGCTCTGCGCATCGGCATCGTAGGCGTCCGCTCCGCTCTCGAGCACCAAGACCTTGCGTCCGAGCCGCGCGAGCCGGGTGGCGACCTCGGCGCCAGCCGGTCCGGACCCGACGACAACGACTTGGGTTTGAAAGGGCTCCATTGGAAGCGAGTCAAGCGTCCCTAGCATGTCCGTTTCCGTCCAGCTTTGACGGCACGAACGAAAAGACTGGCCGGCATAACCCCGGCCGCCGCATCGTCGCTCGTGCCCGCGATCGGTCGCCCCCGCGCCGCCAGGAAATCAAGCATCGGCAAAAGCCGCCCAGGCCCTCCAGCATCAGGCGCGTCGGAGGTGCCACACCGCAATGCGACCCGATCCTACGCGAAAGCACCCCCAGGGTCTCGAACGGGCCGGTCGAACCGATCAACTCGACGACCTGAAGGCTTGCGTCCTCCACGATGCTGCGAAGGCCTCCCGGCGCGAAGTGGAAGTAGTTGTGCGGCGCCCCATGGAAGGGAAAGACGGCGCTCGCGCTCAGGATCACCTCGCCACCCGGCGCCAGCGTCCGGGCGAGTGCACGGACCGTAGCGGCCGGATTGGGTACATGTTCCAGCAGACCAGTGCAGAGGACGATCGGCCAATGGTCCACCGGCTCGGCTGCGAGTTCCTCAGCGTAAGGCGGCTCAGCGCGCAGGTCCTCCGGGCGGCGTGCGCGAGGCGAGAGGTGTCGACGGTTGGGAAACAGCGCTGCGTGGTCGACGTCGTGGGAATGGACGACCAGCGTGGGCTCATGGCTTCGCCGGGCTGCCACAAAACCGTGCAGGCGGCGGCGCGTCAGCCGGCCTCGTGTGACTTCCACAGCCGCATCCGGCGCGCGGCTACGCTCTTCCTCAACGATAGCCATGCCCTCCTTGTTCACGGTCATTGCTAGCGAACCACGTCGTAAACCC
>CAYYSC010000240.1:0-5516 GCA_964474065.1 uncultured Rhodospirillales bacterium
GGCGCAAATGGGCGAGCCGAACTTGGTGGGCCTCGACATGGGCGGCACGTCGACGGATGTGGCCGTGGTGCGCGACGGTCAGATCACATTGGTAACCGAAGGCACCATCGATGACCTTCCGGTGCGCCTGCCGATGATCGAGATCCGGACGATCGGCGCGGGGGGTGGATCCCTAGGGCGTCTGGACACCGGCGGCGGGCTGCGGGTCGGACCGGAGAGCGCGGGCGCCGTGCCCGGCCCCGCCTGCTACGGCCGCGGCGGGGACCGGCCCACAGTCACTGACGCCAACGCCGTGCGCGGCGTGTTCGACCCGGATTTCTTCCTCGGCGGTGCCATGCACCTGCACCTGGAGCGGGCGGAATCCGCCTTGGACACGCTGGCCGCCGCGCTGCGCCTGGACCGGTCCCGCACCGCCGCCGGCATGGTGCAAATCGCCAACGCCAGCATGGCTTCAGCAGTACGGTTGAGCCTGTTCGAGAAGGGCGCAGACCCGCGGGACTTCGCCCTGGTGCCGTTCGGCGGCGCAGCCGGTCTGCACGCCATCGGCGTGGCGGAGGAACTGGACATGCGCCGGGTGCTGTTTCCGACCGACCCGGCAACGCTTTCGGCCCGAGGCATTCTGTTCGCCGACATCGCCCACGATCTAGCGGAAACACGCCTTCAGCCCGGCTTGGCCGAAAGCCTGCCAGCCTTGCGCGAGATGGCGGACCGCCTGCGCGCGGCAGGCGAGGCCGTCTTGGCACGGGACGGGGTGCCCGAAACGCAGCGGCACCTGGAACTCGCGGCCGACATGCGCTACCGCGGCCAGGCTTATGAACTGCTGATCCCCTGGGAGGGCGAGGTGGACGAAAGCGGCTTGGCCAATGCCGTTGCCGCCTTCCACGCCATGCACCTGGAGCGTTTCGCCCACCAGGACTTAGAAGAAGTGCCGGAAATCGTCACATTGCGCCTGACGGCACGCGGGCTCCTGCCGAAAGCGCAGGCGGAGGGACTGAGCGCCTCGGCAACCGGCGGGCCGAAAGGACAGCGCACGGTGGATGTTGCAGCCGTGCCTGTCTATGCGCGCGAGGCATTGGGGACCTTGCCGCTCGCCGGGCCGATGATCGTGGAGGAACCCTATACCACGCTCTGGCTGCCCGCTGGCTGGCACATCCGGGCGGTAGGCGCTGGGCATTTGCTGGCCGAGAAGGCATGATCAAGGCCTCAACCGGAGGAACCGACCCATGAAGATCAAACGCCTGGAACACGTCGCTATTACCGTCAAGAACATGGACGAGGCACGGGACACCTGGATGAACGTGCTGGGCATCGGACAGGAGTACGACGAGCAGATCGGCCAGACAAAACTCGCCATGTTGCCTGTCGGCGAGACCTATATCGAGCTGCTGAGCGCAGAGGGGCCGGAATCGCCGGTGAATGAATGGATGCGGGAGCGCGGCGAAAGCATCTGGCACCTTTGCTTCGAGGTGGAGGACATCGATGCAGCCTTGGCGGAACTGAAGGGCAAAGGCGTGAAGTTGCTGACAGACGAGCCCAAGCCGGGTCACGGCGGCAGCCGTATCGCCTTTATTGACCCGGCGTCGACGGGCAACGTCCTAATCGAATTGGCGGAGTTGCCCGAGGGACACTGAGAGGCGGTAGCGCCGCCGGCCACTCCTTAGGGTCGGACCGGGTATCCGACGAAGATATCAGCGCTCCTATTGGCCGATGCTGGCATCCTGCAAGAGATCGCCCGGCCGGGACGTTGCCTTGTCGGTTTTGTATGCCGTGAAACGGTAGGCCCATGGCGCGAGCTTCTCGTTCAGCGCCGCGATCTCCTCCGCCACCGTTTCGGCCGGTTTCATTTCGTCCGCCATGCGGCCTTGCGGGGAATCCTGGCCCTGATGTTCTTCAACGAAGGCATCCAGACGTGGATCACGGGCGGACGGCTCCGCCCGGAGCCGGAACCAGGTATTGTCTCCCTCCTCCACTGCCGTCATCACGATGGTCATGCCGTCATAGGTGGTGTAGCGCCCGAGTGTCGTCGGCCCGTCCCAGTCCATTTCCTCTGCTGGCCGCACGTCATCCAGGATCAGAAAGTCTGGGATGTTCGCAAGATTGTTCATCTCGTGCGCGGGCTTCGGCTTTTTGCCCTCCGGCACAGGCGAAGCGTACGCCATGTCCTCCGACGCGATGTCGGGCTTCGCAGCCTCCGCGGTCGCACCGTCCGCGTGTTTCAGTTCGACCCTGACAATGCGGCGGGAATCGACGTTGACAATGTTGCGGTCCAGCCATTGCAAGGCCTTGGTATTCGGCTGGTAGGAGCCGTCAACCAGCCACACTTGGTCCTGATCTTTCTTTCGGACAAAGACGCCGCCGCCAACATCCACCGGCCTTGACTTGCCGACGACCAGATCCGCCACGGTGTCCGCGCCAGCCCGGGCTGTCACGCGCACCGAGCGGGTAATGGTGCCCTCCGGCGCTTCAACATCCTCTACAAACAGGTCAGCATGATTTTCCGGGCGCTTTGTTTTCGGCTCCAGGATTTCCATGCTGGCAACGGCGACAAGATTCTGGCTGATCTTGTCAAAATCCGCAGGATAATTGTGCTTTTCGGCCAGCACCCAGCCGTCACCTTCCCGGCGCATGGTCAGCGAGCCATCTGCCTGGCTTGCCACCCGCAGTTCGGTAACCTCGTTCACCCGGCTAAGCAGGTCCGGGTAGAGGGGCCGCTTCTCAAAGCTCCCGGCCGTGATCTCCTTCCGCTCCTGCGTCGCATAGTACGCGCCACCGATTGCGGCCAGCGTCACCACGACCAGAATCCCAAAGGTCATTGGCTTCATGGATGGACACTCCTGCCTCTAATAACGGGCGGCCCGGCGCCGCGCGCCGCGCCGGTAGAGCGCCAGACCAATGGCGAACAGCGCAACCAACGCGGGCACAGCACCGATGTTGGCTGCCTTGACCCAGCCACTGACCTGTTCCACGTCCTTGCGCAACTGGTACTGCACATCGCGCAGTTCGCGGCGGACGCGCACCGCCTGATCCCGGAAGCGCTCGATCTCCGCCCGCTGCGCTTCGCTCAGAACGATAGTGCCCTCACTCTGGGCGTCGGTCTGAAGTTTCTCCAGCCGCTGCTCCGCCTCGCTCAATTGCTGCAGCAGTTCCTGCTCTTTTGCCCGGAACTCCCGTTCCGCCTCGCGCTGGATATCCTGGATCAGCGTGAACGGCCGCTGGAAAACGCCGCGGGAACGCAGGCCGATCAGCGCCTCCGAGCCCACCATGTGATCCGCAGCGTTGATCAGGAGGTTGCCATTATGGGCATAGGGCGCGGCGACTTTGTCACCGAAGAAGTCTTGGACCCGCACCCACAGACCGTCCGCCAGGAAGTCGGCGTCCGCCACCACGATGGCGTTCAGCGGCGCTTGCGCTTCAGCCAAATGGGCGGTTTTCGCATCTTCCCACTTCGCTTTTTCCTTGGCGAGTTCCTCTTGTGTCTCGGTCATGTCCGCGCCGGGCTCGGCCTCGGCGATGGCCTTTTCCAGTTCGCCAATCATCGGCGGCTTTGGCGGACCGTCCGGAAATGCGGTCCGGACCGAGCCGGAAACCCTGGCGGCAAGCACATATTGCCCGGTTGCCTCGAATTGATTGGTTTGCTCCAGGATCTTTGGCGAGCCTTGCTGGGCGAGGTTCAGGCTGCCGATGCCGCCCTGTTCACTGGTCGTGATCAACGGCGTGAACTGGGTCTCTGCCGTCTCCAGCTGCTTCAAATGCCCTGGAGAGGCCAGATGCAGCAGCGAGAGTTGGGCAGTGATAGGATCTTCCTGGTTCAACTGACGGCCGGTGACGGCGAGCCACATCGGGTAATCGATGGCCGCGACACGGCTGGCAACCGGCCCCCGCGTCGGCGCCTGTACCCGCCGAGCCAGGCGAGAGTCGCCAACCACATCTTCCGGCGGCATTTCCAAGCCCCACGTCTCAAGCAGGTTCGGCAGATTCGAGGCTGCAACGACGGCAGGACTCGGGCCGCGGCGGCGCTGCGGGTCGGCGGCCTGAACCTCTGAATGGGGATCGATCAGCGCGATCACCTTCCCCCCGCGCATGACGAACTGGTCGATAGCATACCGGCTGCGTTCGCTGAGTTCATCCGGGTGCACCAGCAAAAGCAAGTCCGTATCGTCCGGAATCGTCGCCGCCTGCTGCTGGATCTCTTCAACCTCGAACTGATCGTTGAGTTGACCCCAAATCACCCAGGAATCGTCCGGCGCCCCCGGCATCTGCTTCGCATAAACCGAGCCTGAAATCGGCAAGCCGCTCATGACTGTGATCTTCGGCTTCTTCGGATGCGCCAGATTGTACACCAATCGGGTCAGGTCGTACTCCAGAAACTTCTCACGCTGCTGATCAAAGAACGGGATGACCTCCTGATAATCCGTGGCATTCGTACCCGAGAGGCCGAAGTATACGAGATCCCCGCCCTGATCGATCGGCACGCCCTGTAGGCCCACCGCGACCGCATGATCCTCCTCGTCCGTAAAAGGTTGCGGGTCGAGAATTTCGAGCCGGATTTTGCCATCAGCCAGGCGCGCATACTCCTCCAGCAACTCCTGCACCCGCTGCGCGTAAACACCGATGTCGGGCAGCTCCTGAGAGATGCGCGAGGAATAGTAGAAGCGAAGCCGGATCGGCTCGTCGATATCGCGGAGGATCTCCTGCGTACCCTCCGAGAGCGTGTAAAGCTTCTGCTCCGTCAGGTCGATCCGGGCGGAACGGAAGGCTTGATCGGAAATGACAACCACCGCGATGAACAAAGCGGCGATCACCACCAGTCCGAGGACCGACAGCAGATTGCGTTGCCTAACCGGATTTTTCACCGTTTCTGCCATGGCTCAATCCGCCTTCTTCAAGTCAACGACGATGACGTTCGCCGCCAGCCAAGCCGTCATGAGGGCAACGAAAAAGACCGCATCACGCAAGTCGATCACGCCCTTGGCAATTTGCTGGAAGTGATTGAGGAAGCTCAAGTTTTGGATGGTCTCCAACACACTTTCCGGTGCCCAGCCCTGCACCAGGCCGATCACGGCGTTGGAGCCGCCGGCGGTAAACAGGAAACACACGGTGATGGTGATAACAAAGGCGATCACTTGGTTTTTGGTAAGGGCGGAGAGGCACGAACCGATGGCGAGATAGGCCCCAGCCATCAGAAAGCTGCCGAGGTATCCGGCGAAAATGACGCCGTTGTCGGGCTCGCCCAAGATATTCACCGTAATCCACATGGGGAAGGTCAACGCCAGCGCCAAACCGACAAAAGCCCAGGCGGCCAGGAACTTGCCGACAACTGCCTCGGTCAGGCTGATCGGCAGGGTCAGGAACAACTCAATCGTCCCCTGCTTCCGCTCCTCGGCCCATAGCCGCATGGTGACGGCAGGAATCAGCAACAGATAGAGCCATGGATGAAACAGGAAGAACACCTGCAGGTCGGCGTTCCCCCGTTCCAGGAAGTAGCCCATGTAAAAGGTGAATGAACCTGCCAGCGC
>CAYYSC010000241.1:0-5510 GCA_964474065.1 uncultured Rhodospirillales bacterium
CCGCGCCGACGATGCCGACCATCAGCGAGATGACCAAGCCGGACACTGCCAGTTGGAGTGTGGTCGGTAACCGGGTCGCAACCAGTTCCCATACGGTTTCTGGAAAAAACAGGGATTCGCCGAAATCGCCCTGCACGGCTCTGCCCAGCCAGTCCAGGTATTGGATGATGATGGGGCGGTCCAGCCCGTACATCTCTCGGATTTGCGCGATGTCCTCCGCACTCGCCTCTTCGCCGGCAAGCGCAATGGCCAAATCGCCCGATACACGCACCAGAAAGAAGGCGATGATAGAGACGGTGATTGCCACCAGAATCGCCATCGCTACGCGGCGCAGGGTGAAATTCAGCATAAAAGCAAATCTCCAAACAAAGCCTAATAAGGCTCAGACCGGATGGCGGACCGGTCGTGCCAAGACGGTCCGCCTCCAACGGTGCTTACTTCCATTTAGCCCGATAGAGATGAACGATCTCATCCGGCGTTGGCTGGAAGTCGAGTTCCTCGTTCATGCCGTAAAAGTAGGCATAACTCCAGAGTGGCAGCCAATGCGCGCGTTCGGCAATCAGCCGCAGGGCTTCCTGGTAGTTCTCCAGCCGCTCCTCGGGGTCAATGGTCGATCCGCCGGCATCCAGGTATTTCTTCACATCCGGATCGAGGGCCAGATCGTCCGAACGACCATCGAAGAAATAGGCCGTGATGTTGGCGATGTCGCTAACCGAACCTGAGCCCCAGGTCATAAAGTTAAATGGCACCTCGTCTCCGCGGACTCTGTCACGCAGAGCGGAGTACTTCATCCACTGCAGGTTCGCCGTGATGCCGACCCGGGCCATGTAGCCCATCATCGCTTCGGCATAGGGCCGGTTGCGGTACGCATAGAAATCGACCTCTACCCCGTTCGGGTAGCCCGCTTCGTCCAGCAGTTGCTTCGCCTTTTCCGGGTTATAGTCGTATTTCGGTGCATCCGGCGACTCGCAACCGAACTGGGTCGGATAGCACGCCAAGTGCAGCACGCGGCCGCCGCCCTGCAGGTTGTCGACGATGGCTTGCCGGTCGATGGCATGGCTGATTGCCTGGCGAACCTTCACGTTGGTGAGCGGATGGTCGCCAGCGCTGCCGGAACTGTCGAACTGCAGATAGCCGACCCGCATGGTCTCACCCGCGACCGCGTTTATTCCGGCCAGCTGGTCAAGCTTTTCGCCTTGCTCCTTGTTGAGGCGCCAGATCAGATCGGCATTGCCGGACATCAGCTCGGCAATTTGGGTGTTCGGCTCCTGAACGAAGCGCATCACGACCTTGCCGATGTGCGGCTGGCCCTTGCCGCCGCCGAAATAGTCTTCGTTCTTCTCCAGAACCAAGCGGGAGCCCGGCACCACTTCGGTGGCCTTGTAAGGACCGGTGCCGACCGGTGCGCGCCCGTAGCCGTCCTTGCCGACTTCCTGGTAGTACTCGTCAGGATACATCACGACGGAGGTCGAAAGATATTCGATCGCCGGCGCAAAAATCTCGTCCAAGTGAAGCCGGACCGAGTACTCACCCGTCTTTTCCGCGTGAGAGATCCACCGCACCGGGTTACGGTTAACCATCTGGTTCTCAGGGTCGTTCACCATGTTCAGGGTGAACACCACATCGTCCGCATCGAATTTTTCGCCGTTGTGGAAGGTGACGCCTTCGCGCAGGGTAATGTCGATGGTTTTGGGATCGGCGTATTCGATCTTGGTCGCCAAGTGCGGCACGTACTCGCCGGTATCGAGGTCACGCCAGTACAGGCTGTCCCAGATATGACGGGAAAGGATCGTGCCTTCGCGCAGCGTCTGATCGTAGTAGTTGTAAGTCGGGGGTTCGAACTGGGTCACCCAGACCAGCGTATCGTCTTCCTTGCCGGCAAGGGCCGAGCCTGCCGCGACCGCCATCCCGGCCGTTGCCAGCATTGCGGTTTTCCATCGGTATAACGCCATCTGTTGTGAGCCTCCTTAGAGCAATTGCCTTCGGTTTGTGCAGTGCCTCAACACGCACCGGCTGACCCTAGACGCAGTCCACTGCCGATCCAAGGACGAACTGCCGGTTCGCGTAAACTGAGCAATTCCCGTGCCATAAATCTGGCCGGAGCGTTGGCAGAGCATATCAAGTTAGACGGCAGGCGGGCTGCAAGCTTGATGGTACGTTGGCGATTATCCGGCCGGAGAGGGCGGGCCAGAAGATCCGGGACAGACAGGATAGGCTGCGGTAAAACGTGTGTCTCACCGTCAGAACAAGGGATGGCTGCCATGGCAACGATAGAGAAATACTGCGCTCCCGGTGTGTTCGATCCGCCGACTTACGCCCAGGCCGTGAAGGTCACGGGCGCCAGCACGCTGCTGGTTCTATCCGGCCAGGTGGACTACGACCCATCGGGCGGGGTGGCGAACCCCGGCGATTTCAAGGCGCAGGCCCGCAACTGCCTGGAATCGGTCAAGGCGCATATCGAGGCCGGTGGCGGGACGATTGCCGATATCGTTCGGCTGAATGTCTATGTTACCGATGTTCGCTATCGGAACGATTGGGCCGGGGTGCGCAGTGCGTTTTTCGGCGACATCCAAACGGCCAGCACCCTGGTCGGCGTAACGGAGCTGGCCCATCCGGATTTCATGATCGAAATCGAGGCGATTGCCGCGCTTTGAGGCCGGCCCTTCATTCCCGTCAGCCAAGCGAGTTCCCATGACGAACAAGTACAAAATCGCCGTCTTGCCAGGCGATGGCATCGGCAAGGAAGTCGTGCCGGAAGGGATGCGCGTGCTCGACGCCGTCGGCTCGAAATTCGGCCTGGAGTACGAGTTCACCCAGTTCGACTGGTCCTGCGAGGACTATGCGAAGAGCGGCCGGCTGATGCCGGAGGACGGCATAGAGCAACTGCGCCCGCACGACGCCATCTTCCTCGGCGCCGTCGGCTGGCCCAGCGTGCCGGACCACATCTCGCTCTGGGGCATGCTGATCCCGATCCGGCGCGAGTTCGACCAGTATGTTAATCTTCGTCCGGTGCGTCTCTTGGATGGCGTAAGTTCTCCCCTTGCAGGGAGGGGGCCGGAGGATATCGACTTCTACGTGGTGCGCGAGAATGTGGAGGGGGAGTATTCGGAGATCGGCGGCCGGCTCTATGGGGGAACCGAGCACGAGATGGTGAGCCAGCAGACCACTTTCACCCGCCGCGGCGTCGACCGCATCCTGAAATACGCCTTCGAGCTGGCGATGACGCGGCCGCGGAAGAAGGTGACCTCGGCCACCAAGTCCAACGGCATCATCCACACCATGCCCTACTGGGACGAGCGCTTTGCGGAGATGAAGAAGCTCTATCCGGCGGTCGAGACCGATCAATACCACATCGACATCCTGACCGCGCACTTCGTGCAGCACCCGGATTGGTTCGACGTGGTGGTGGGCTCCAACCTGTTCGGCGACATTCTTTCCGACCTTGGGCCGGCGGTGGCGGGTTCCATCGGCATCGCGCCCTCGTCGAACATCAACCCGGAAGGGGCATATCCCAGTATGTTTGAGCCGGTGCACGGCTCCGCCCCGGACATCGCTGGCAAGGGCATCGCCAATCCCATCGGCCAGATCTGGTCGGGCGCGATGATGCTGGAGCATCTTGGCCATTCCGATGCCGCCAGGGCCATTGAGCGGGCCATCGAAACCGTGTTGACTGGGGGCGGACCGAAAACCCGCGACATGGGCGGGAATGGCTCAACCGAGGAAATCGGCAAGGCCATCGTGGAAGCCATCACGGCCGCTTAAAGAGAAGGCATGCCCTCCGTTATGGGTCCGCCAGGAAGGAACCGATGGCCGCGAAACGGAGAGCTTTGCAGCACCGCGCTCGGTCAGAAGAAAAAAAGGGGTATGTGAGGCTCAGATTCAATGCACGCTGCCGCGATCTGGTCACTTTGCTTTGGTTTGACGTTGTCCTTGGCCGGCCTTGTTAAAGCGCAAGACCGGGACGATGCACCCGGCGGCGCTCTGTCGCTTACAATCGCCAATGACTTCTTTGCGCTGACAGACCGGAACTACACCAACGGTCTAGCCCTACACTACGCCTTTGCGCCTTCGGACACACCGCGGCTCTCCTACTGGATTGGGGACCGGCTGCTGGGGGTGGGGTCGGACACCCATGTCCGCGCGGGCATTTCCGTTGGTCATACAATCTACACGCCGGCGGACACTTCCGCCAAGCCAGCTCCGCCCGAGCAGCACCCGTATGCAGGCTATGTGTTGCTCCGGGGCACGCTGCTGGCCGATCACGGTGACATGGTTGATTCCGTGGCGTTGGATCTGGGTCTGGTTGGGCCGGCCGCCGGGGCGGAGTTCGTTCAGAATACCTTTCACGATCTCATTCAGGATGATCCGGCACAGGGCTGGGACAGCCAGATCAACAATGAGCCCATTGCCAACCTGACGGTCTCGCGGCGCTGGCGGGTGGATCTTTCCAGTGATGGAAACGGCTTGGCGTTCGACACCGTCCCCATGGTGAGCGCGAGCCTCGGCAATTTCCGGACGGAGGCATCGGCCGGTGCGATCTTTCGTGTCGGACAGAGGCTTTCTGCCGACTACGGGCCGCTACGCATCCAGTCTTCTCTTTTTACCGGCAATTTGGCTGGACGGCGGAAAGATTCCTCTTGGTATTTCTACGTCGGCGCCGCCGGTCACGCGGTGGCGCGCGATATCACGCTCGATGGAAACACCTTTCGAGACAGCGCCAATGTCGAGCGCGAGCCCTTTGTCGGCGAAGTCTCGGCGGGCTGGGCGGCGCGGATCGGCCAAGTCAGACTGTCGTATTCGTTTGTGGCGACGACTCGCTTGTTCGAGGGGGAGAACGCCGCGCAACGCTACGCCGTGGTCAACCTGACCGTCGGTTTTTGAGTGGGCGGGGAACAGCCATCAATTTCGATCTCAATCATTTAGGGCTTGAGACCGGGATTCTCGGACCTGCAGCAAAGCGAATTCGTCGAGGATTTAAGGCATTCTCTGCTCGGTTTGACGAGACGCAAGGGCGAACGACCAGATCGAACCGCACCTGCTTTCAAGCTGACAGCCGAACGGCGCGGGCTCCTGTCCCTGATGGGGGACCCCCGGGAGTTCTCTGGCGGCATGGTCGTCAGTTATGGTGCCGTCGGCGTTCCTTACCCGTTCTGAAAAACGGCCCCAACTTTCCGCCGTGACCAGCGAGGGAGCCCCGAGAACGGCCGCTTGTAGTCCATTTTTTGTTTGCGGTAGGGCGGAGCGCCCAGCTTGTGCCCCCTGTTTAAAGGCCGAGGATCTCAAGGGTACCGCTGTGAAACTGTGCTATATTGCCGCAGTTAGGCAGGGCATTCAATTCCTGAAGAAAATATAGGGTATTTCAGGAAGCTCTCAAACTAAATAAGGGTAATGGAGCGCGTAAAATGAATAAGTTAGTTGCTGAATTCATTGGCACCTTTTGGTTGGTGTTTGGCGGCTGCGGTAGCGCCGTTCTCGCGGCTGCCTTTCCTGAAGTGGGGATCGGCCTGCTG